>NZ_JBEXKG010000062.1:0-40998 GCF_040609555.1 Streptomyces sp. NPDC004658 | reverse complement strand
CCGGCCGCGGGGTGCCGCCGACGGGGGCGCCCCAGGTGGCGCCGGGGCCGGGGACACCGTTGTCGTCGGAGCGGCTGCGGACCATGAGGACGGTGGCGAGCAGCGCGAGCGAGGTGAGTCCGACGCCGAGGGCGACGGCCTTGCGGTGGCGGTGCACGGACCCGGTGCGGTGCACGGACCCGGTGCGGTGCCGGCCGCCGGTGACCGGGGGCGCGGCCGGGGGGACCGGCGGGGGCGGCCACTCCTCGGGGACCGGGACCTGCCACTCCTCCGGGACCCCGCGGCCGGGCCGTGAGTCGAGGTAGCGGCGCGCTCCCCAGCCGAGCACGGTCTCGGCGAGCAGCAGGGGCAGGCCGGTGTCGAAGAGGCCGAGTTGTTCGGCGGCGTACCGGCAGTGGGAGCAGACCGCCAGATGCCGGCGTACGTCCGGCAGCAGGGCGCCGCCGCGCCGGATGGGAACGTCGAGGAGCCGGTTGTGGAAACGGCATTCCTTGGTGGGCGCGAGTTCGCGGTGGGCGCGTACGCAACCGGCGCGGAATTGCTCGCGTGCCTGTTCCAGGGCGGATGTCGCGGTGGCCGTGTCGAGCCCCAGCAGACCGGCCGGTATGTTTATGGGTTCGGCCTCGACCTCGGTGTGCCAGAGAAGGCATTGCGCGGTGCCGGGAAGGGCCCGGAATGCGCGGGCGGCGAGCTGCCTGCTTTCCGGCGGCCCGGGCTTTGTGGCGCGCAGCCCGCGTCCGCCGGTGGTTTTGCGCAATTCCGGCAGGGCGATACGGGCCGCCTCGTCCGCGGCCCAGGCGCGGACGGTGTCACGGGCGGCGACCAGCAGCCGCGGACGCAGGGCGCCGCCGAGCACGCCGTCCGTCGCACGGCCGAGCACCTGGTGGAAGGCGGCGGTGGCCACCAGCTGGGCACCGGGGCCGGCGGCTGCCAGGCAGACCACGGCGTAGTCGCGGGTGGCCCGCCAGTGCCGGGCGAGCAGCAGCGCGACGGCGTGGTGATGGCCGTCGTCCGGGCCGCACAGCCGGGCGACGAGCGCGCGGTCGGGCTCCCCGGCCGGGCCGGGAAGGGGTGGATGGGGCGGGCGTGGGGGGTGAGAGGACTGCACGGAACCATTTCCTTTCCAGCCGCGGGACCGCATGTGGGGGGCGGGTTTTGCGGGAAAGCAGTGCCTGATTGGTGCATACCTAAAGGGCCGGCCTTGGCGTCGACGCCGTCTGCCTTTGCCCCTCCGTGGGGAGGCTCACCTTGGCACAGGCGGCTCACCGGAAACAAGAAGTGAGAATGCCTCAGGCGGCAAAGTCGGTTTACCGCAGGCGGGTTACCCCCGGTATCCGCGAAAAACGTCCCCGGCCGGCCGTTCCGATCCCTGTCGGGAGACGGGCCGCAAAGCCCCTGCTATCGTGCGCCGATGTCATCGATCAGACAGTTCCAGGTCACCTTCGACTGCGCGGAACCCGAGCGCGTCGCGCGGTTCTGGTGCGAGGTGTTGGGGTACGACGTACCGCCGCCGCCGAAGGGGTTTGCCACGTGGGACGACTACCATCGCTCGCAGCCGCCGGAGGAGCGGGGTTCGTGGTTCGCGTGCAGTGACCCCTCGGGCGTGGGCCCGCGCCTGTACTTCCAGCGCGTCCCCGAGGGGAAGGTCGTCAAGAACCGGGTGCACCTCTGCGTGCGCGTCGCCACCGGACTCGTCGGCGAGGAGCGCCTGGCGGCGCTCGAGGCCGAGTACGCGCGGCTCCTGCCGCTCGGCGCGGTACGCGAACGGCTCCTGTACGACGGCAACGACGCGTGCATCGTCATGCAGGACATCGAGGGCAACGAGTTCTGCCTCGACTGAACCGCCGCCGGCCGGCGGCGGAGTCGGTACGTCCGCCGCCCCGTGCCGGAGCGGTGCGTCGCGCGGCGCCCCGCTCCGGCACGCCGGGAGCGGGGCGCGGTGCTCAGTTCTGCCGGTCGTTCGGCCGGAGGGTCCACACGACGGTCATCTCGCCGGTCACGGCGCCGTCCGCACGCCGGATCTCGACCGACACCGGGAACTCGGGGCGCTGTCCGGCGTCGAGTTCGGCGACGACCTCGGCGGCCGGGCGGCCCAGCGTCGCGGTCGCGGTGACGACGCCCATGGCCAGCTTCTTGTAGGCGATCTCGGCCCGCACGGCGAGTGGCACGGCCCGCGAGAGCTGGTCCCCGAAGGCGGCCAGCACGATGGCACCGCTGGCCGACTCCCCGAGGGTGAACATCGCACCGGCGTGCGGGCCGCCCACGTGGTTGTGGTACTCGCTCTGGTCCGGCAGCGAGACCACGGCCTTGTCGGGCGCGGTCTGAAGGAACTCAAGGTTGAGGGTCCGGGCCATGGGCACGGTGGCGGCGAGCATGTCGCCGATCGACATCCGGTCTGCGCTCATGACCTCATGTTACTCATGAGTAGCCAGGGCTGACCAGGGAAGCCACTAGGGTTACTGGCCATGTGGCCAGATCAGCAGCCGCCAGGGGGCGCGCCGAACCCGCAGCAGAACCCGTATCAGCAGCCGGGTTACCAGCAGCCGAACCCGTACCAGCAGCCCGGCTACCAGCAGTACCCGCAGGCAGGCCCGTACGGTCAGCAGCCGCAGGCCGGCGCCTACGGTCAGCAGCCGCAGTGGGGGCAGCCCGGACAGCCCCCCGGCGCGCCCGTGCCCCAGCCCCCGCAGGGCGGTGGCGGTCGCACCAGGCTCGTGGCGATCGTCGCGGCCACGGCGGTCGTCGTCACCGCGGCCGTGACCGGCTACCTGGTGCTGGGCGGTTCGCAGGACGACGAGGCGGACAACGGCAAGGGCGGACAGCACACGAGCCCGTCGCCGACGGCCACCGAGCCCGCCTCGCCGGCGTCGTCCGCGACCGGCGACCCGCGCGGCAACGAGACGGAGAAGCCGACCGTGGCGGGCTGGAAGGTCGTGGTCAACCCCAAGTACGGCACGGCCTTCGACGTACCCGCCGACTGGGAGGTGGAGCGGCCCGGCGTCTTCTCCTTCTTCGAGGACGAGGCGAAGGGCGACGGCTCCGCCTACATCGGCTTCTCCGGCACCACGTTCCTGAAGCCGGACTACTGCACCTCCGACGACAGCGGCACCAAGGAGTCGCACGCGCTGGCGGGCAGCGGCACCAAGGGTGAGAACGGCGCCAAGGACACGGCGAGCATCGCCCGCGGCGACTCCGCCGCCTTCGCCTTCGGCGGGTACACCGACCAGTCGAAGGCCGCCAGGAAGTACCTGCGGATCGGCGAGGCGAAGCCCTTCACGACGGCGTCGGGCGTGAAGGGCAGCGTCGCGACGTCGTACGTCACCGGCGTGCCGAAGAAGAACAAGTGCGACACCGACGGCAAGGCCACCACGTTCGCCTTCAAGAACTCCACGGGCAGCTTCGTCTCGTGGACGTTCTACGGCGCGAAGGGCGTCAAGGACGAGGTGCCCGACGCGACCATGAACAAGATCCTCAGCACCGTGCGGCTGCACGGCGACCCGATCGCGGACTGATCCCCGCGCCTCCGCGATCCGCCCACAACGTCCGCAAACTCGCTTGGCAGAGCGGGAACCGGGCGGGGATAGTCGGCCGGTGACCCAGACCTCCGGCTCCCCCGCCCGTCCCCGTGGACCCGCCTGGGCGGGGCGCAACTACTCCCTGCTGACCGCGGCCGCCATCGTGACGAGCCTCGGCGCGAACGGCTCGCTGATCGCCGCCGCGTTCGCCGTGCTGGAGTCGGGCGGCGACGGCGGGGACGTCGGCCTGGTGGCCGCCTCCCGCACCCTGCCGCTGGTGGTCTTCCTGCTCATCGGCGGCGCGGTCGCGGACCGGCTCCCCCGGCACCGGGTGATGGTCGCCGCCAACACGCTCAACTGCCTCTCCCAGGCGGCGTTCGCGGCCCTCGTCCTCACCGGTGAGCCCCGGCTGTGGCAGATGATGCTGCTCACCGGGCTCGGCGGCACCGGGCAGGCCTTCTTCGGCCCCGCCGCGGAGGGCATGCTGATGTCCTCCGTGGAGGGCGAGCAGGCGGGCCGGGCGTTCGCCGTCTTCCGCATGGCCACCCAGGGCGCGGCCCTCGGCGGTGCGGCACTGGGCGGCGCCCTGGTCGCGGCCGTCGGCCCCGGCTGGGTGCTCGCCCTCGACGCGGCGGCCTTCGCCGTCGCCGCCGCACTGCGCTCCTTCCTCGACGTCGGCCACATCCCGCCGCGCGCACCGGGCGGGGGCATGCTGGCCGATCTCCGCGAGGGCTGGCGGGAGTTCACCGGCCGGCCCTGGCTGTGGGGCATCGTCGTGCAGTTCTCGATCGCCAACGCGGTGGTCGGCGCGGCCGACGGGGTCTACGGCCCCCTCGTCGCCCGGGACAGCCTGGGCGGCGCGGGCCCCTGGGGCCTGGCCCTGGCCGCGTTCGGCGCGGGCACGGTGGCCGGCGCCCTGCTGATGACCCGCTTCAAGCCCCGGCGCCTGCTGCTCGCCGGCACGCTGTGCGTCTTCCCGCTGGCCCTGCCGGGGGCCGCACTGGCCGTGCCGGTGCCGGCGGGCGTGCTGTACGCGGTGATGTTCGTCGCGGGGACGACGGTGGAGGTGTTCGGCGTCTCCTGGATGACCGCGCTGCACCAGGAGATCCCCGAGGACAAGCTCTCCCGGGTCTCGGCCTACGACTGGTTCGGCTCGGTCTCCCTCATGCCGCTCGCCACGGCCCTGGCCGGCCCGGTCGAGGCCGCCGTCGGCCGCACGGCCGCCCTGTGGGGCTGCGCCGGGCTGGTGGTCCTGGTCACCGCCCTGGTGCTGCTGGTCCCGGACGTCCGGAACCTCACCCGCCGCACCCGCCCGGTCGCCGGCTCCCCGGCGGGATCAGCCGATGCCGAACGCCCCGTCGGGGGGCTGGGGTGACGGTACGGCGTCGGCGTCCTCGACCGGCCGCGCACCGCCGATGAACTCCCGTACCGCCGGGCCGTGTTCGACCCGCGCCGGAAAGGCGTCCGCCGCGGCGCGCCGGGCCGGCGC
The DNA here is from genome assembly GCF_040609555.1 of Streptomyces sp. NPDC004658. NCBI lineage: Bacteria > Bacillati > Actinomycetota > Actinomycetes > Kitasatosporales > Streptomycetaceae > Streptomyces > Streptomyces sp. NPDC004658. The sequence continues at coordinate 35,994 of NZ_JBEXKG010000062.1, read as the reverse complement.
GGCGGTGTCCAGCGGCCGGTGCGAGGCCACGACCACCGCGTTCCCGAACCGCCGCCCGCGCAGCACGGCCGGCTCCGCGATCAGCGCCAGCTCCTCGAAGACCGCCGCCAGCGTGGCCAGTTGGGAGCGGAGGAACGCGAACGGCGCGGCGTCCGCGAGGTTGGCCAGGTACACCCCGTCGGCCCGCAGCACCCGCTCGGCCTCGCGGACGTAGGCGAGCGTGGTCAGGTGCGCCGGCACCCGGGACCCGCCGAACACGTCGGCGATCAGCACATCGGCGTGGTCGTCGGGCGCGCCCTCCAGCCAGGCCCGGGCATCGGCCGCGTGCAGCGCGATGCCCGAGCCCTCCGGCAGCGGCAGCCGCTCGGTGACCAGCTCCAGCAGCCCCCGGTCGGCCTCGACGACGTCCTGCCGGGAGCCGGGGCGGGTGGCGGCGAGGTACCGGGGCAGCGTGAGCGCTCCCCCGCCGAGGTGCACCGCGTCCACCGCCCGCCCGGCCTCGGCCACGGTGTCCAGGACGTACCCGAGCCGCCGCGCGTACTCGAACTCCAGGTACTCCGGCTCGTCGAGATCGACGTACGACTGCGGTGCGCCGTCGACCGTGAGCAGCCAGGCCCGCTCACGGTCGACGTCCGGCATCAGCTTGGCGGTGCCGTGGTCGGTGGTGCGGGTGACGGGTATCGATGCGTTCACCTCTCCATTGTCGGCGCCCGTGTCGCCGCCCCCTCACCCCACCGCGACGACGGTCCCCGCCCCCACGGTGCGCCCGCCCTCACGGACCGCGAAGCCGAGCCCCGGCTCCAACGGCACCTCCCGGCCCAGCTCCACGCTCATCTCGACCGTGTCGCCGGGCCGGGCCACGGCCACCTCGCCGAGGTCCACGGAGCCCACGACGTCCGCCGTCCTGATGTAGAACTGCGGCCGGTAGCCGCTGACGACCGGCGTCGTACGGCCCCCCTCGCGCGCGGACAGCACGTACACCCGCGCCGTGAACCGCCGGCCCGGCACCACACTGCCCGGCGCCGCGACCACGTGCCCGCGCCGGACGGCGTCCCGGGGCACCCCCCGCAGCAGGAGGGCCACGTTGTCCCCGGCCTGCGCCTCCTCCATCGGCTTGCCGAAGGTCTCGATCCCGGTGACCACGGTCTCGGTGTCCGCGCCGAGCACCGTCACGCGGTCGCCCAGCCGGAGGGTCCCGCGCTCCACGGCCCCGGTCACGACCGTGCCCCGCCCGGTGATGGTCAGCACGTTCTCGACCGGCAGCAGGAACGGCGCGTCCAGGTACCGCTCCGGCATCGGCACGTACGTGTCCACCGCGTCGAGCAGCGCCTCGACGGAGGCCGTCCAGCGCGGGTCGCCCTCCAGGGCCTTCAGCCCCGAGACGCGGACGACGGGGACGGCGTCGCCCGGGTACCCCTGGCCGGTGAGCAGGTCACGCACCTCCAGCTCGACCAGGTCGGTCAGCTCCTCGTCCCCCGCGTCGGCCTTGTTCAGCGCGACGACGATGTGGTCGACGCCGACCTGCCGGGCGAGCAGGACGTGCTCGGCCGTCTGCGGCATGATCCCGTCGAGCGCGGAGACGACGAGGATGGCCCCGTCGAGCTGGGCGGCGCCGGTGACCATGTTCTTGACGTAGTCGGCGTGGCCCGGCATGTCGACGTGGGCGTAGTGCCGGGTGTCGGTCTCGTACTCGACGTGGGCGATGTTGATGGTGATGCCGCGGGCCGCCTCCTCCGGGGCCCGGTCGATGCGGTCGAACGGCACGAAGGTGCCGGTGCCGCGCGCGGCGAGGACCTTGGTGATGGCGGCGGTCAGGGTGGTCTTGCCGTGGTCGACGTGACCCATGGTTCCGATGTTCAGATGCGGCTTGGTGCGCACGTAGGCCGTTTTGGACATGGCTGTACCTCGAAGCCTCTCAGCCGTGAAGGGAGACGCGGGACCCCGGGGACCGGCCGACCCTCCCCCTGCGGGGTCCGCCGGACGATCCGGAGAGGGTCAGCTTCGGGCGCCGTCGACGGCGGCCACGAGGTGCGGGACGGCAGCCTTCGGAGCGTCCGCGAGGGCGGACGCTGCGATGAGGAAGGCGTACCGGAACATGCCGTCGATCATCGCCGACGCCACGTTCCGGCGTCGAATGGTTTTCGCGGTCGTTCGCGTCCGCGATGCCGGTGCTGGATACACCGATCATTCCCGACGTGGCTTGCAACCCCTTCCGTACGGGCGTTCCCTGGAAGACAGGGGGGTGACGCTCGACGCGGAGGTGACAGACGTGAAAGCCGTCGTCTACGAAGAGCCTTTCAGCGTGGTGGTGAAGGAGGTCCAGGACCCTCGGATCCAGCACCCCAACGACGTCCTCGTACGGGTCACGTCGACCGCCATCTGCGGCTCGGACCTGCACATGTACGAGGGCCGCACGGCGGCCGAGGCGGGCATCGTCTTCGGACACGAGAACCTGGGCATCGTCGAGGAGGTCGGCGACGGGGTGACCTCCCTGTCCGAGGGCGACCGCGTCGTGATGCCCTTCAACGTCGCCTGCGGATTCTGCAAGAACTGTCTCGTCGGGAAGACCGGGTTCTGCCTGACGGTCAACCCCGGATTCGCCGGCGGGGCCTACGGCTACGTGGCGATGGGGCCGTTCATCGGCGGTCAGGCCGAGCGGCTGCGGGTGCCGTACGCCGACTTCAACTGCCTGAAGCTGCCCCCGGGCGAGGAGTTCGAGACCGACTTCGTGCTGCTCGCCGACATCTTCCCGACCGGCTACCACGGTTGCGAACTCGCCCAGGTGTCCCCCGGTGAGTCCGTGGCCGTCTACGGTGCCGGACCGGTGGGCCTGATGGCCGCCTACTCGGCACTGCTGCGCGGTGCGGCGAAGGTCTTCTCCGTCGACCGCGTGCCCGAGCGGTTGGCCAAGGCGGAGGAGATCGGAGCCATCCCCATCGACTTCACCCAGGGCGACCCGGCGGAACAGATCAAGGAGCAGACCGCGGGAGAGGGAACCGACAAGGGCGTCGACGCCGTCGGCTACCAGGCCCAGGCCCACGACGCCAGCCACGAGGAACCCGCCATCGTCCTCAACGAGTTGGTCGAGACGGTACGGCCGACGGGCATGCTCGGCGTACCGGGTCTGTACGTGCCCTCGGACCCCGGCGGCCCGGACGAGCACGCCAAGCACGGCCAGCTGCTGGTCTCCATCGGCAGGATGTTCGAGAAGGGGCAGCAGATGGGCACCGGCCAGTGCAACGTGAAGCGGTACAACCGCCAGCTGCGCGACATGATCATCGCCGGGCGGGCCAAGCCCAGCTTCGTGGTCTCCCACGAGCTGCCGCTGGACCAGGCGCCGCAGGCGTACGAGAAGTTCGACAAGCGGATCGAGGGCTACACCAAGGTGGTCCTGCACCCCGGTCACGCTCTGGCCGCATGAGGCACGCGGGCCGGCTCGCCGCGTGAGGCACGGGTCCAGGCGCCATGACGCCTGGACCCTTCACGGTCACGGGACAGAGCTGACGGCGATCACACACGTTCGTCGGCTAATGTCATCGGATGCTCGATGCCAACCGCTCTGGCACCGCCACGGCCTCTCCCCGGGCCGCCGCCCAGGAGCTCCTCGTCCCCGTCCTCCCCCTGCGCCGCGCCGGCTTCGCCGCTCGCTGCACCCGCGTGCTGCTGTCCCCGTACGCCCGGCTGTCGCTGCTGGTCGCCCTGCTCGTGGGGGCCGCCGCGTGCGTGCTGCTCTTCGAGCCGCAGCGGCTGCTGACGCACGGCTGGCCGCCGCAGCTCGGCGGGGCCGCCGCGGCCGTGGTGTTCGCCGCGGCGTACGGGCTGTGCACCGTGGCGTTCGTGCCGCGCCCCTTGCTGAACCTGGCCGCGGGCGCGCTGTTCGGCTCCCAGCTGGGACTGGCGACGGCGCTGGCGGGCACGGTCCTCGGGGCCGGGGTGGCCTTCGGACTGGGCCGGCTGCTCGGGCAGGAAGCGCTGCGCCCGCTGCTGCGGGGCCGCTGGCTGCGGGCGGCCGACGGGCAGCTCAGCCGGCACGGGTTGCGGTCCATGCTGGCCCTGCGGCTCTTCCCGGGGGTGCCGTTCTGGGCGGCGAACTACTGCGCGGCCGTCTCCCGCATGGGCTGGCTGCCCTTCCTGCTGGCCACCGCTCTCGGCTCGGTCCCGAACACGGCCGCCTACGCCGTCGCCGGCGCCCGTGCCTCGGCGCCGACCTCCCCCGCCTTCCTGATCGCGATGGCCTGCATCGCCGTACCGGCACTCGCGGGCACGGTGGTGGCCTGGCGCAAGCGGCATCAGCTGCGCGGCCGGTGACCGCCGGCACCCGTCCGCCGAGGAGCGCCTTCCCCGTGGCCCAGCGTCACCGCCGCGGCCGGCCCGCTCGCCGGCGACGCGAGTGCCGCGCTGCTTCGGTTGCGTGGTGACCGGACCGCCCGCACCGAACGGAACGCGGAACGCCACGCCCGGCGCCGGACGAACCGGTGGCGGCGGCCCTGGACGCCCCTCACCGGCACCCTTCCGCGTCGACAGGGCACCGGGGCAGCCGGATGGCACCCCACGCGACCTGCCCCGTCCATGGACGGCTCCCCTCGGCACCCGCCCCGCCGTCGTGCCGGACCGGCCCGCCGGGCGGCCCTGGCCGACCGTTCGCCCTACGCGACGCCACCGGCCACACCGCGCCGGGCCGCCCGCAGGGAGGCAGGCCGTCACAACGACCGACGAGCTGATGACCGTCGCCGGGCGGGTCATGGCCTGGTGGCCGCCGCGGGGCGGCGTGGCCGACCCCGGGCGAGCCACGGTCCGGCGGCCGGCTCCGGGCACACAACCGACCCCTGGCGGGCCGAGACCCGGTGACGCCGGCCCGGCCGTAACCGGCCCCGGCCGTGGTCGGCGCGGCGGTGGTGAGGGACCGGCGCGGTGCTGTCCCGGCCGTCCGTTCCGTCGCCGGAGGCCGCGGTCAGATCCCTTCGAGGATCATCGCGTTGGCGAGGCCGCCCGCCTCGCACATGGTCTGCAGGGCGTAGCGGGCGCCGCGTTCGCGCATCGCGTGGACCAGGGTCGTGGTCAGACGGGTGCCGCTGGCGCCGAGCGGGTGGCCGAGGGCGATCGCGCCACCGTGCACGTTGACCTTGGCGAGGTCGGCGCCGGTCTCCTGCTGCCAGGCGAGCACCACGCTGGAGAAGGCCTCGTTGACCTCGAACAGGTCGATGTCGTCCAGCTTCAGTCCGGCCCGGCGCAGCACCTTCTCGGTGGCCGGGATGACCCCGGTGAGCATCAGCAGCGGGTCGGATCCGGTCACGGCGAAGCTGTGCAGGCGGGCCAGCGGGCACAGGCCGAGCCGGGCCGCGGTGTCGCTGGAGGTGATCAGGACGGCGGAGGCGCCGTCGTTGATGGGGCTCGCGTTGCCCGCGGTGACGTTCCACTCGATCTGCGGGAAGCGCTCGGCGAAGCCGGGGTCGTAGTAGGCGGGCTTGAGGCCGGCGAGGATCTCCGGGGTGCTGTCCGGGCGGACGCACTCGTCGCGGGCGACGCCGTCCAGCGGTGCGACCTCGGCGTCGAAGAGGCCGGTCCGCCAGGCGGCGGCGGCCTTGTGGTGCGAGGAGACGGCGAACTCGTCCATCCGCGCGCGCGTGAGGGACCACTTGGCGGCGATGAGCTCGGCGCTGATCCCCTGCGGAACCAGGCCGTCCGGATAGCGCTCGGCGACACCGGGCCCGAACGGGTCCTTGCCCGCGGGCACGTTGGACCACATCGGCACCCGGCTCATCGACTCCACACCGCAGGCGACGACGAGGTCGTACGCGCCCGACATCACGCCCTGCGCGGCGAAGTGGACGGCCTGCTGGGAGGAGCCGCACTGGCGGTCCACGGTGGTCGCCGGGACGGACTCGGGGAGGCCGGCGGCGAGCACGGCGTACCGGGTGGTGTTCATGGCCTGCTCGCCGACCTGGTCGACGGTGCCGCCGATCACGTCGTCGATCAGCACCGGGTCGACGCCGGAGCGCTCGACCAGGGTGCGCAGGGTGTGGGCGAGCAGTTGCACGGGGGGGACGTGGGCGAGGGAGCCGTTCGGCTTGCCCTTGCCGACGGGGGTGCGTACGGCTTCGACGATGACCGCGTCTCGCATGGCGCCGGCCTCCAGCTTGATCGGACGAGCTACCGGTGAGTAGGAAATGCCAACCCACCATAGCCCCTATGGTTGGAAAATCAAACCCTCATCTAGACTGGGCCGCATGGCCGCCCCGAAGGATTCGCGCCCCTGCTCCATCGCCGACGCCCTCGCGGTCGTCGGCGAGAAGTACTCCCTGCTCGTCCTGCGGGAGGTGTGCCTGGGCAACGGGCGTTTCGACCAGCTCGTGCGCAACATCGGCGCCCCGCGCGACATCCTGTCCACCCGGCTGCGCCGCCTCGTCGAGGCCGGCGTCCTGACCAAGCGCCTCTACAGCGAGCGACCCCAGCGCTTCGAGTACCGGCCCACCCAGGCCGGGCTGGAGCTGGAGCCGGTCCTGATGACCCTCAAGGAGTGGGGCGACCGGCATCTCCGCAAGGGCGTCGACCTGCCCATGGTCGTCGAGCACAGCTGCGGTGAGGAACTGGTGCCGGTGGTCACGTGCCAGGCCTGCGGCGACCCCGTGCGCCACGAGGACCTGACGGCCCGTCCGCAGGCCCCCGGCTGGACCGTCACCGGGCCGTCGGCGGCCTAGCGGGGGCCTCACCGCCGCGCCGCCCGCGGGGCCCGCTACGCTTCCTCCGTCACATGATCACCTCTTCATCCCTCAGCGCTTGGACGCCATATCTCCATGTCTTGGTTTGAATCCCTCGTCCTCGGACTCGTCCAGGGGCTGACCGAGTTCCTGCCCGTCTCCTCCAGCGCGCACCTGCGGCTGACCGCGGCGTTCTCGGGCTGGAAGGACCCGGGGGCGGCGTTCACGGCCATCACGCAGATCGGCACGGAGACCGCGGTCCTCATCTACTTCCGCAAGGACATCGGCCGGATCATCTCCTCCTGGTTCCGCTCGCTGTTCGACAAGGCGATGCGGCACGACCACGACGCGCAGATGGGCTGGCTGGTGATCGTCGGCTCGATCCCGATCGGGGTGCTGGGCGTGACGCTGAAGGACCAGATCGAGGGGCCGTTCCGCGATCTGCGGATCACCGCCACCATGCTCGTCGTCATCGGCGTGATCATCGGCATCGCCGACCGGATGGCGGCCCGCGACGAGACCGGTGGCCGGCACCGGGCGCCCAAGCAGCGCAAGACCCTGGAGAACCTCGGCGTCAAGGACGGGCTGATCTTCGGCCTCTGCCAGGCCTGCGCCCTCGTCCCCGGCGTCTCCCGCTCCGGCGCGACCATCAGCGGCGGCCTGTTCATGGGCTACCGGCGCGAGGCCGCCGCCCGCTACTCCTTCCTGCTCGCCATCCCGGCCGTCCTCGCCTCCGGCGCCTTCGAGGTGAAGGACTCGCTGGGCGAGGGCCATGTGGACTGGCCGCCGACCCTGTTCGCGACGGTGATCGCGTTCGCCTCGGGCTACGCGGTCATCGCGTGGTTCATGAAATGGATCTCCAACAAGAGCTTCATGCCGTTCGTCTGGTACCGCATCGCCCTCGGTGTGGTCATCATCGCGCTGGTCAGCGCGGGCGTGCTGAGCCCGCACGCGGCGGAGTCCGCGGGCTGACCGCACGCCACCCTCTGCTTTCGGCCATCTTCGCGCCCGCGGCGGCCCGCCCACGACCTGGGCAACGCCCCGCGGGCGCCCGTCTGTTCGCCATGACGAACGGATGACCGGACGCCGCCGGTGACCAACCCCATACCTTCTGCGTAGCCGTCCGGTAGCGCACGGTCAGACCTTGCCCCTAGGCTGGTCGGCATGTCCCCCGAATCCCCGCCCCCTGGTTCCGTGCGCTCTGCTGCCGAGGTGAACGAGCAGATCCGGGCGCTGTGGCTGCGCGCGGGCGGCACCCTGTCGGCCCAGGAGCGCGCGGAGTACGAGCTGTTGGTGATCGAGTGGGCCGAGGCGATCCGCGGCCGGGTCATCGAGGCGGCCTGACCCGGCGCGCCCCGCCGGCACCGCGCCCCCGCGGGCATCGCGCCGCGGCCCTACGCCCGCAGATGCGCCAGCACCTCGTCGGCCACCGGATACGGCCGCTCCCGCGGCAGCAGCCGCCGCGCCCGCTCCGGCTCTCCCGCCCGCACCAGCCCGTGGATCTCCGCCGCCAGCGGCGTGACGTCCTCGATGCCGACGATCCACTCGTCGGCGTACCGGGCCGCCGCCTCCCCGGCCAGGCCCAGCTGCAACGACCGGTACGGCAGCGGGGCGAGGCGCAGATCCCGCTCCGGGTCCCACTGGACCCGGGCCGGGCAGCGCGCCAACTCCGCCTTCCAGGCGGCCCGGTCCGCGTGCAGGGCGGGCGCGTAGTGGGACAGGCAGGCGTGACGCAGGGCCCACTCGAAGCCGTCCCGGCTGATCTCGACGGCCAGAACGGTCTCCTGGTCCTCCTTGGTCCCCCAGCCGCAGCGGTACATCATCCACAGGAACGACGGCTTGATCCACGTCATCCGGTCCCGCTTCCAGGCGGACGGAAAGCGTCCGGTGCGGGCCGCCGCACGGCCGATCAGCGGGGGGTAGGCCTGGTAGACGGTGACCGTGGCGTCCGTGTACCGGGCGCGGACGCGGAACGCGGGTTCGGCGTCCACGAGTTGTACGTGCTGTGTGTTCACCGGGACAGGTTCGGCCGCCGCACCCTCCCCGCACCACCGAATATTCACCCCGCAGACCTCTTGGCTCCGCGCCCGCCGTGCCCAACACTGTGCCGATGACCCAGCGTGCGGAGTTCGCGACCGTGAGGGACCGCCTGGCCGTGGACGACCTGGTCACCGCGTACGCGGTGGCGGTGGACGACGGCGACTGGCCGGCGTACCGAGGGCTGTTCACGGCGGACGGACGCGCCGACTACCGCTCGGCGGGCGGGATCGAGGGCGACGCGGGCCGGGTCGCCGCGTGGCTCGCCGAGAGCCTGGCCCTGTTCGCGATGCGCCAGCACCTCATCGTCAACCGCCAGGTCCGCTTCGGCCTCCTCGACCAGGACACCGGCGACACGGCGCGTGTCCGCGCCGACTACCTCAACCCCATGCGCCTGACCAGGGCCGACGGTTCCGCCGCCCCGGACGTGGTGTGCGGCGGCCGTTACGACTTCGGGCTGCTGCGCACCGCCGAGGGCTGGCGCCTGAGCGAGGTCGTCGTACACGAGAAATGGCGCCGCGGGCCGGGCGCCCCCTGACGGCGTGAGCCCGCCAGGGGTGCTGCCGGCTGCGGTCCCGCGGCGCGCCCCGCGTGCCCGCGGGCGGCGTACGACCGCCTCACTCCGGCCACAGGGCGCACGGTCTCCCCCTCACCGCGCACACTGGACCCATCCCGGGGTAGGGAGGCTCCCTATGAGGACGATCAACCGCTGGCTGACCTCCCCCTGGCGCCGCTCGGCCGCCGCCGCGCTCACCGGTGCCCTGCCGGTGCTCTCGTTCCCGGCGCCCTCGCTGTGGTGGTTCGCCTACATCGCGCTGGTCCCGTGGATCCTGCTGGCCCGCTCCGCCCCGACCGGGCGGCGGGCCGCGTACGACGGCTGGTGGGGCGGCATCGGCTTCCTGGTGGCCGTGCACCACTGGCTGCTGCCGAGCCTGCACGTGTTCATCTTCCTGATCGCCGCGCTGCTGGGCCTGCTCTGGGCGCCCTGGGGCCTGCTGGTGCGGCGGTTCCTGGGCGGGGCGCCGTCGGCGGGCCGGTGTGCCGTCGCGCTGGTGGTGCTGCCGTCGGCCTGGCTGGCGGTGGAGCTGGTCCGGTCCTGGCAGGGGCTCGGCGGGCCGTGGGGGATGCTGGGCGCCAGCCAGTGGCAGGTGGGCCCGGCGCTGCGGCTGGCCTCGGTCGGCGGGGTCTGGCTGCTCAGCTTCCTGGTGGTGGCCGTCAACGTGGCGGTGGCCGTGCTGCTCGCCGTCCGTGAGTCACGGATGCCGGCCGTGGCCTCGCTGGTCGCCACGGCCGCCGCGACCTCGGCCGCGTGGGCCTGGGCGCCGCGTCCGGACGTCGACGGGCGGGTGCGGATCGCCGTCGTGCAGCCGGGGATCGTGGCCGGGCAGGACAGTGGCGACAAGCGGTTCGACCAGGAGGAGCGGCTGACCCGGCGGCTCGCCGGGCAGGGCGCCGACCTGGTCGTGTGGGGCGAGTCCAGCGTCGGCTTCGACCTGGACGACCGCCCCGACCTGGCACGGCGGCTCGCGGCGCTGTCCCGGGAGACCGGCGCCGACGTGCTGGTGAACGTGGACGCCCGCCGCGCCGACCGGCCCGGCATATACAAGAGTTCGGTGCTGGTCGGCCCGGACGGCCCGACCGGCGACCGGTACGACAAGATGCGGCTCGTCCCGTTCGGCGAGTACATACCGGCCCGCTCGCTCCTCGGCTGGGCCACCTCGGTGGGCCGGGCGGCCGGCGAGGACCGGCACCGCGGCACCGAGCAGACCGTGATGAACGTCGGGCACGGGCTGCGGATCGGCCCGCTGATCTGCTTCGAGACGGCGTTCCCGGACATGAGCCGGCACCTGGCCGACGACGGCGCGGACGTCCTGCTCGGCCAGTCGTCCACCTCCTCCTTCCAGCACAGCTGGGCGCCACGGCAGCACGCCTCGCTGGCCGCGCTGCGCGCCGCGGAGACCGGCCGCCCGATGGTGCACGCGACCCTCACGGGCGTCTCGGCGGTGTACGGCCCGACAGGGCAGCGCCTCGGCCCCTGGCTCGGCACCGACGCGAGCGCCGCGCACGTGTACGACGTACCGCTGGCGCACGGGGTGACGCCGTACGTCCGCTACGGCGACTGGCCGGTGCACGCGGCGCTGCTGGTGCTGGCGGCACTGGGCGTGACCGAGGGGGCGCGTGCGCTCAGGCTGCGCCGCAGCGCTCCCGAACCGCTCGGACGACCCGCTCGCACAGTTCATGAGTCGCCAGCGCGTCCCTGGCGCTGAGCACCTTCCCGGCCCGCACGGAGTCCAGGAACGCGAGGGCCGCCTGCTCGATGCCGCGCTGGCGGGCCACGGGCACCCAGTCGCCGCGTCGGCGCACCGTCGGCTGTCCCTTGTGGTCGATGACCTCGGCGAGGTTGACCACCTGGCGCTTGGTGTCCTGTCCGGACACCTCCAGGATCTCCTCGGTGGAGCCGCTGAGCCGGTTCATCACGCCGAGCGCGGTGAAACCGTCGCCGCCGAGCTGGAGCACGACGTGGTGGAGCAGCCCGCCCTCGGCGCGGGCGCGCACGGTGATGTCGTCGACCGGGCCCGGCACCAGGAACCGCAGGGTGTCGACGACGTGGATGAAGTCGTCCAGGATCATCGAGCGCGGTTCCTCGGGCAGCCCGATCCGGTTCTTCTGCAGCAGGATCAGCTCGCGCGGGTGGTCCAGGCACTGGGCGTACCCGGGGGCGTACCGGCGGTTGAAGCCGACGAACAGCGAGACGCCCCGCCGTTCGGCGAGGCCGACCAGCCGCTCGGAGTCGCCGAGTTCGTAGGCGAGGGGCTTGTCCACGTACGTCGGCACACCCGCCTCCAGCAGCCGGGTGACGATCTCGGGGTGGACGACGGTGGGCGCGTGCACGAAGGCGGCGTCGAGGCCGGCGGCGAGCAGCGAGTCCAGGGTGGTGTGCCGCTGCTCCCGGGGCAGGTGCAGGCTGTCGCCGACCCGGTCCAGGGTGGCGGGCGTACGGGTCTGGAGGTGCAGGTCGACCCCCGGCTGCGTGCCGAGCACCGGCAGATACGCCTTCTGCGCGATGTCCCCGAGTCCGATGCAGCCGACCTTCACGTGCTCTCCCCTACGGCTTGCCCGCGTGTTCCCTGCCGGAAGCATACGGGGGCCGCCGGTCGGCGATGCCGTCGAAGCCGCGCAGCAGGAGCGCGGGACCGGCCGGCGACAGCGCGGCGACGGCCGTGTTCCGTACGGCCGCCACGGCCCGGTTGCCGGCCATGTTCAGGCGGGCGAGCCGGACGGCCTGGCGGGCGATCGCGGTCGTCCGCGGGAGCCGGTCCGCGGTGTAGGCGGGCAGGTCCCGGCTGTGGTGGGCGAGGACGACGGCGTCCTCGACGGCCTGGTTGCCGCCCTGGCCGAGGGTGGGGGTGGTGCCGAGCCGACGGCCGGAGCGAGCGAGGCTCCGCACCCCGGCACACGGGTACTGACCGGCGCCCGAGAGCGATGAACTCCCCGTGGCGCAGGGGAAGTTCACCATCCGGTCGGAGCCGGCACCGGCCCTAGCCCTGGCGCGGCGGTCTCCAGCCCTCGTCGCCCGGTGCGCCGTCCTCCCCCAGCCGCAGTGCCAGACGGCTGATCGCGGACCGGACCCCCGCGCCGTAGCCGTCGTCGGCGAGGCACCGCGCGGCGCTGCGGGCCCGGCGCAGATGGCTGCGGGCGGCCTCGGCGCGGCCCAGCTTGGCGTAGTCGGCGGCCAGATTGAGGTGCAGGGAGGGGAAGAAGCCCCGCACGCTCGACGGGTCGGCGCCCACGCGGCCGTCGGCGATCTCCTCCGCCGCCGACAGCGCCCGCAGGTCCCAGGCGAGTTCGTCCGCCGGGTCGTCCTGGGTGTCGGCCAGGTAGTGGGCCAGGGTGCAGCGGTGCAGCGGGTCGCCGTCCTCGCCGACCTCGACCCACAGGTCCAGGAAGCGGCTGCGGGCCTCTTCGCGGTCGCCTCCGTGGTGCAGCATCACGACCTGGCCGATCCGTGTCAGCACGGCGTCGGGTGCCGCCTGTTCCTGTCGCTCCGCCACGGGTGCCCTCCGGGCCGTCGGCAATGGTTCGTTCCCGACGCTAACCGGCCCCGCGGGGATTCCCGGTCAGGCGGCGCCGTTGCGGTGCGGGCCCGGCCCGCGGCGGCCGTCACCCGAGATTCGGGATGCGCCAGTCGATCGGCTCGTGCCCCTGCGCGGCGACCGCCTCGTTGATCTGCGTGAACGGGCGGGAGCCGAAGAACTTCTTCGCGGACAGCGGCGAGGGGTGCGCGCCCTTGACCACCACGTGCCGGCTCTCGTCGATCAGCGGGAGCTTCTTCTGCGCGTAGTTCCCCCACAGGACGAAGACCGCCGGGTCGGGCCGGGAGGCCACCGCGCGGATCACCGCGTCCGTGAACTTCTCCCAGCCCTTGCCCTTGTGCGAGTTGGCCTCGCCGGCCCGGACCGTGAGGACCGCGTTGAGCAGCAGCACGCCCTGCCGGGCCCACGGCATCAGATAGCCGTTGTCCGGCACGGGCAGGCCCAGCTCCTCCTGCATCTCCTTGTAGATGTTCCGCAGGGAGGGCGGGGTCTTCACGCCGGGGCGCACCGAGAAGCACAGGCCGTGGCCCTGGCCCTCGCCGTGGTACGGGTCCTGGCCCAGGATCAGCACCTTCACCCGCTCGTACGGCGTGGCGTCGAGCGCGGCGAAGACCTCCTCGCGCGGCGGGTAGACGGGACCCCTCGCCCGCTCCTCCTCGACGAACTCGGTCAGCTCCTTGAAGTAGGGCTGCTGCAGCTCGTCGCCCAGAACCCCGCGCCAGGACTCGGGCAGCATGGCGATGTCGGTCACGTCAACGTCCTCACGGTGTCGATCAACTACGGCGTGCGGTCACTTCCGGTTTCCGAACCTACAGGCGACCACTGACAACCGGTGCCGCGTGGGGCGTTCGCCGGGCCCGACGGCCGGGCTCACCAGCTGGTCTTGCGGTGCAGTGTCCACATCATCATGATCGTCGAGGGGTCCAGGGCCTGCTCGCCGCCGGAGATGTCGACGTTGGCCGCGAGGAACTGCCGGCCCTGCCACAGCGGGATCAGCCGGGCGTCGTTCACCATGATCCGCTGGGCCGCCTCCACGTCCTTGACGGTCTGGGCGCGGTCGCTCTCCGCGCGCGCGTGGGGCAGCAGCCGGTCGGTGATCTCCTTGGCCGGGTAGGGCGTACCGAGCGCGTTGTGCTCGCCGACGAACGGGGCGATGAAGTTGTCGGCGTCCGGGAAGTCCGGGAACCAGCCGCGTCCGAACACCGGGTACTCGCCCTTCTGGTAGCCGACCACGTAGCTCTTCCAGGGGCGGCTGCGCAGGGTGATGGTGAACAGGCCGGAGCCGTCCAGCTGCCGCTTCAGCTCCCGGAACATCAGGGCCGTCTCGGAGCCGTAGCGGTCGGTGGTGTACCAGAGGGTGAGCGGGACGGGCCGGGTGATGCCGGCGTCGGAGAGGATCTTGCGGGCCTTGGTGACGCTCGGTTCGCCGTAGTCGTCGAAGAACGGGGTGGCGTGGCCGGTCAGACCCTTGGGGACCATCGAGTACAGCGGGTCGACGGTGTCCTTGTAGACCTTGTGCGCGATGGCGCCCCGGTCGACGATCTGGGCGATGGCCTTGCGCACGGCGGGCTGCTTGGCCCAGGGGTCCTCGGGGTTGAACACCAGGTAGCTGATGTCGGTGCCGGCGCCGTCGACCAGTTGCAGGTCCTCGCTGTCGTGTTCCTGGAGGGCGAGGATGTCGTCGGCGGCGAGACCGCGGTAGGTGACGTCGATCTGCTTGTCCCGCAGCGCCTTGACCATGCCGGCGGAGTCCTTGAAGTAGCGGATGGTCACCGCGTCGTTCTGCCGCTTGGCGAAGCCCTGGTAGGTGTCGTTGCGCACCAGGACGGCCTTGTCGCCCTCCTCGTAGGACTGGAGCTTGTACGGGCCGGAGCCGTGGACCGTGGTGTCCTTGCGCAGGGAGTTGGCGGGGTAGTCGTCCGGGTCGACGATCGACATGGCGGGGGTGGCCAGCACGAACGGGAAGGTGGCGTCGGGCTGGTTGAGGTGGAAGACGACCTCGCGGTCGCCGTTGGTGCGGACGCTGTCCAGGCTGCCGAGCAGCCCGGCGGGGCCGCCGGGGGCGTCGATGGTGCGGATGCGGTCGATGGAGTGCCGGACGGCCTCGGCGGTCAGCGGGTCGCCGTCGGCGAACTTCAGGCCGGCGCGCAGCGTGCAGCGGTAGGTGCGGCTCGTGGAGTCGGTGAAGGAGCAGCTCTCGGCGGCGTCGGGCTGGGGGGTGGTGGCGCCGTTCGGGTAGGCGAGGAGCGTCTGGAAGATGTTCCGGTACAGCTCCCAGGAGCCGTCCCAGGCGCCGGCCGGGTCCAGCGTGCTGGGGGCGCTGGTGGTACCCACGACGATCGGCCCCTGGCTGTCGGGGTCGCCGTCGGACAGCAGACTGCATCCGGCCACCAGCGACAGGGACGCGATCGCCGCGACTCTCCGCAGGAATCGGTTCCGGTTGAACACGCGCACGCTCCTCGATCTGCCATACCAAGGGTCGGCAGACCATACCGCAGCGTTCGGCGCCCTGAACCTGCCCGAATTCAGGCCTCTTTGATCGACTGGGCGGTGACGACGTTGTCATTCCGCTGTGCGGACCCTGGACGGCCTTCCGGGCGCCGATCCGTCCGAAAATCGGCGCCCGGAAGAGATGCGCGGGCTCAGCCCACGCCGGCGTTGAGGAAGATGCCGCCGTCCACGACGAGGGTCTGACCGGTGATCCAGTCGGACTGCTCGGAGGTGAGGAACGCGGCGGCCCCGCCGATGTCGGAGGGCACACCGAGACGGCCGAGCGGGTAGGCGGCGGCCGCCTCCTCCTCGCGGTTCTCGTAGAGGGCCTGCGCGAACTTGGTCTTGACGACGGCCGGGGCGATCGCGTTGACCCGCACCCTGGGCGCGAACTCGTGCGCGAGCTGCTGGGTCAGGTTGATCATCGCGGCCTTGCTGACGCCGTAGGCGCCGATGAAGGGCGAGGGCGCGAGGCCCGCGATGGAGGCGATGTTGACGATCGCGCCGCCGTTGTCCTTCTGCCAGGCGTGCCAGGTCTTCTGGGCGAAGCCGAGCGCGGAGATCACGTTGGTCTCGAAGACCTTGCGGGCGACGTTCAGGTCGAGGTCCGCCATCGGGCCGAACACCGGGTTGGTGCCCGCGTTGTTGACGAGGAAGTCGACCCGGCCGAAGGCCTCCATGGTGCGTTCGACGACCTCGGTCTGGTGGTCGAGGTCGTGGGCCTTGCCGGCGACGCCGATGACCCGCTCGGCGCCGAGCTTCTCGACGGCCTCCTTCAGGGCGTCCTCGCCCCGGCCGGTGATGCACACGCGGTCGCCCCGCGCGATCAGCGCCTCGGCGACGCCGTAGCCGATACCGCGGCTGGCGCCGGTGACGATCGCGACCTTGCCGGACGGCTCCGGGAGTTCAGTCATGTCCGTGTACCCCTGGATCCCTAGTCGAGCGGTCCGCCGGCGACGTACAGCACCTGGCCGGAGACGAAGCCGGCGGCCTCGCCGGTGAAGAACGCGATGGCGTTGGCGATGTCCTCGGGCTCGCCGACGCGCTGCACCGGGATCTGGGTGGCGGCGGCCTTCTTGAAGTCCTCGAAGCCCATGCCGACCCGGTCGGCGGTCGCCTTGGTCATCTCGGTGGCGATGAAACCGGGGGCGACGGCGTTGGCGGTGATGCCGAACTTGCCCAGCTCGATGGCGAGGGTCTTGGTGAAGCCCTGGAGACCCGCCTTGGCGGCCGAGTAGTTGACCTGGCCGCGGTTGCCGAGCGCGGAGGAGGAGGAGAGGTTGACGACGCGGCCCCAGCCGGCGTCCACCATGTGCTTCTGGACGGCCTTGGTCATCAGGAACGAGCCGCGCAGGTGCACGTTCATGACCGTGTCCCAGTCGGAGACGCTCATCTTGAACAGCAGGTTGTCGCGCAGCACACCCGCGTTGTTGACCAGGATCGTCGGGGCGCCGAGCTCCTCCGCGATCCGGGCGACGGCCGCCTCGACCTGCGCCTCGTCGGAGACGTCCGCGCCGACCGCGATGGCCTTGCCGCCGGCCGCGGTGATCTTCTCGACGGTGTCCTTGCAGGCGGCCTCGTCCAGGTCGATCACGGCGACCGCGCGGCCCTCGGCCGCCAGTCGTACGGCGGTGGCGGCGCCGATGCCGCGCGCCGCGCCGGTGACGACCGCGACCCGCTGTTCAGTGGTGGACATTGCTGTGTCTCCTCGCCCTTGAGAGAACCTGTCGGGCCCTCGGAGAGGACCCCTGGTGCGGTGAGCGACCGCTTAGTACCTTCAGCACCCGTGACGCTAGAAGCCCTGGCACCCGGTGTCAACGGCACAGCCGCCCGGTGTGATCCATTACCTCACCAGGAGGTCGAGCAACCGCTCCGTCTCGGCTGCCGGGTCGGCCGTCAGCCCGGTGTGCACGGGGCCGGGCTGGACGATGGTCGAACGGGGAGCGATCACCCAGCGGTAGCGGCGCCCCGTGTCGTCGCCGGCCGCCTGCCCGGCCTGGTCGCCGCCCGCGCAGTGCCGCTCGATCGCGCGGAGCGCGGCGCGCACCCCGGCGACGTCGGCGGCCGGGTCCAGCGCGAGCAGCCGGGCCTCGTCCAGATGGGTGCGGGCACCGACGTAGTCCCGGGCGCGGCAGTACACGACCACGCCCGCGTTGATGCACTCCCCGCGCTCGACCCGGGGGACGACCCGCAGCAGCGCGTACTCGAACACGTCCCGGTCGCCGCCCTGGCCCGCCCGGGTGATGTGCCGCTCGGTCACATGGCCGGCCATGTGGATGTGGCGCTCGCTCACTTGCCCTCCTCGGTTCCGGAGCCGTTGTCGGTGCCGATGCCGGTGATCCGCCCGGCGATGACGGACGCCCGCGCGAGCAGCGGCCGTGCGTAGGCCCGGCGCAGGTCGTCCGGGGTGGCGAAGCCGGGCTCGTCGGCGAGCCAGGCGTCCGGGATCTCGGCGGTGACCTCGGCGAGCAGGTCCTCGGTGACCCGGGGGGCCAGTTCGGCGGCGGCGGCGGACACGGCGGGCGCGAAGCGGGCGAGGGCGTGGTCGGAGGCGTCGTACGGGCGGGCCGCCGAGGCGTCGGCGGCGGGCCAGTTGTGGTGCCAGATCATGGTGGCGCCGTGGTCGATGAGCCACAGTTCGCCCCGGTGCACGAGCAGGTTGGGGTTGCGCCAGGATCGGTCGACGTTGTTGATCAGCGCGTCGAACCAGACGATCCGGCCGGCCTCCTCGGGGCTCACCGGGAAGGCGAGCGGGTCGTAGCCGAGGGCGCCGGACAGGAAGTCCATGCCGAGGTTGGTGCCCCCGCTCCCCCGGAGCAGGTCCTGCACCTGCTGCTCGGGCTCGCCGAGGCCGAGGACGGGGTCCAGGTGGACGGTGACCAGGCGGGGCATGCGGAAGCCGAGGCGCCGGGCGAGTTCACCGCACACCACCTCGGCGACCAGTGTCTTGCGGCCCTGTCCGGCGCCGGTGAACTTCATGACGTACGTCCCGAAGTCGTCGGCCTCGACGAGCCCCGGCAGCGAGCCGCCCTCACGCAAGGGCGTGATGTAGCGGGTCGCGGTGACCTCTTTCAGCATTTTCCCAGGCAGCCCGTCTCTTCGGCCGTGCAGTCCACCGTCAGCCGTGGAGGGTCGTGGCAGCGGGAACGGCCCGTCGACACCCCGGGGAGAATCCGGGGAGTTCCGGCCGGCGCGCGGTTCCCGCCGCCTCCCCGGCGTTGCGTCAAGGGCCGTCCGCCCCCGCTTCCCGCCTCCGGCATGAAGTGAGCATAGTAACCGAGGGTGATCGACGGCGGAGGGTGCCCCAGCCCGTACCGGTCGCGTCCGGAAGCGACGACCGGGTCGACGCGGCCGATGTGCGCGCCGGGCTCCGCGACGCCGGGATGATCCGGACGAACAGCGCCTAGGGTCTTTCGTTCGGATCAGGCCGGATCAGGGAGCGGGGTCTGGTGCCGTGCATCGCAAGGCGAAGGAGGGCGCCATGGCGGAGCCATGGCAACCGACAACGCGGCGAGGCGCGGTGCCAGGGCCCGCGAGCCCGGCATGATCCGAACGAAAGACCCTAGTCCTCGTCCCGCAGTCTCCGCCAGGCATGGGTGCGGTGCAGTACGTAGAGGGAGGCGAGCAGGACGCCCGCCTGGAGCCCTATGGCCAGCAGCCAGAAGACCGCCCTGCCCTCCAACGCGTTGGTCATGAACGTGAAGTTCATTCCGAAGAAGCCGGTCAGGAACGACAACGGCAGGAAGATCACGGACACGATGGCCAACCGGTTGATCACACCGTTCTGCTCGCCCGCGACCAGGGACCCGTAACTGGCGAAAGCCCGGCGGGTGGCCTCCTGCAAGGACTCGATGTCCGCGAGGACCAGCCGGGCCGCGCGCTGGAACTCCTGGGCGAGCCGCTGCCGCTCCACGGGGAAGTCCCGGCTCATCATCCTGCGGGTGATCATCTCCTCGACCACCTGCAGGTACGGCAGCAGCGAGTGGTGCAGGAGGGCGGCCCGGCGGCGCAGGTGGGACAGACGGTAGATCTGCTCGGGGCGCCGCTGCGCGAACATGTCGTCCTCCAGCCCCTCCACCTGGAGCAGGGCGGCGACCGCGGCGCGGCGGAACGTCGCCAGCGCCTCCTGGAGCACCAGGAACAGCGTGGCCACGGCATCGTGCGGCTTCTCCCGCCGCAGATGCGTGGTCCACTCGTCCGCCTGCAGGGCCCGGCCCCGGTGGGAGACGACCAGGTAGCGTTCGCCGGCCAGGACATGGAGATGGGCGACCCGGCCGCCATGGACCACCGGGACGACGAAGCCCGCGATGTCGCCCAGGAACTCGGCCCGCGCGGACTCCCCTTTCCGGCCGAACCACGCCAGTTCCTCGGCGTCCAGTCCGAGCCGGTGGGCCAGTGACTCGCCCGCCGGGCCCTCCTCCGCGGACTGCTCGACGTCGAGCAGCAGGAAAGGGTCCAGGGCGAGCCGCCGACGCGCCTCCGCCAGGCAGAGGCGCTCGGTGGCCCCCTCCGGCATCGACACCGTCCTGATGATCATCGCGGTCCTCGCCCACGCCCCGGCGTGCCCCGCCCTCAGTCGAGCGTGCCGGAGGCGCCTCGCCGCCCCACGCACAGGGCCCAGATGACGAACGCGGAGAAGGCCATCAGAACGATCGACCAGACCGGGTAGTACGGCAGGGAGAGGAAGTTGGCGATGATGACCAGCGAGGCGATGGCCACTCCGCAGACGCGGGCCCACAGGGAGCCCCCGAGGAGGCCGAGGCCCACCAGCACCGCGACGGCCCCGAGGATCAGGTGGATCCAGCCCCAGCCCGTGAGGTCGAACTGGAAGACGTAGTTGCGTGTCGTGAGGAACACGTCGTCGTGCGCGATCGCCATGAGGCCGCGGAAGATGTCCAGCACCCCGGAGAGCAGGAGCATGACGGCGGCGAAGGCCGTGAGGCCCGTGGCCCATTGCTGTCTGGCGGTCGGTGTCGACGCGGTGTGTGCGGCGGGCATCGTGCGACCTCGTTTCTGTGCTGTGCGCCGGGTTCAGCGCGCTGAGTCGGAGGGGGTCCCGGCCGTCCGTCCGGACGGCCCGCCCCCGGCGAGGACCAGTTCCTTCGCGCGCCGGAACTCGTCGTCGGTGATGTCTCCGTGCGAGCGCATCGCGGACAGTTTCGCGAGCTCGTCGGCACTGCTGAGGGGGGTGTCCGCCCAGGCGGTGCGGCGGATGTAGTCGTCGACGGCCTGCTGCTGCGCACGGACCTGCCGTACCTCCCGGCGGCCCATGTCCCTGCCGCGGGCGATCAGGTAGACGAAAACACCCAGGAAGGGCAGGACGACGACGAACACGAGCCAGCCCGCCTTGCCCCAGCCACCCAGATCGTCGTCACGGAAGATGTCGGCGAGGACCCGGAAGAGCATGATGAACCACATGATCCACAGGAAGAACACCAGCATGGACCAGAAGACGCTCAGCGCCGGATAGTCGTAGGCGAGGCGGATGTGCTCGCTCATGCTCTCTCCCTCCGTCCGGGATCCGCGCCCGGGTGGCCGTTCCGTACGCCCAGCGTGCGCGGGGCGGAGCCCGGCCACCTCACCCGGCACGGGTGAACGTCCCTCACACGACGGGCCGGTCCACTCGGTCGGCCATCGCTCCCGCCGCCGTGGTGCCCACCCTGATCCGGCGTACGGCTCCTGGCCGAGGCCCATCGCCGTGAGGTCACCCACGGCGGGTGATCCGCGCGGAGCACCGGGACGATGGGGTAGGTGCACAGGGCCCGCCGGTCGGCCCGGGGCGGAGCGGACGGAGAGGCACCAGATGACCGATCCAGTGGCTCCCGGCAGACAGCCGGCCCCGCCGGGGGGGACGGCAGGTTCCCGCGGGCCGGGCCCCTGGGGCATGACCGCCTCGATCGCCCGCTCGGCCGGTGTCGCGACCGGCCTCGTCACCGCGTACTACCTGCTGCCCCTGGACTGGCACGGCGAGGACCTCAGCGCCCTGGCCCTCGTCGGCGGCCTGCTGGCGACCGGCCTGTTCTTCGGCTGGGAGGTGTGGCTCATCAAGCGCTCACCCTTCCCGCGGCTGAAGGCCGCCGAGGCCGTGGCCGCCACCGTGGCGCTGTATCTGGTCCTCTTCGCGAGCGGCTACTACCTGCTCGAACGCGCGGTGCCCGGATCCTTCAACGAGCACCTGACCAGGACCGACGCGCTGTACTTCACGTTCACCACGTTCACCACGGTCGGCTTCGGCGACATCTTCGCGGTCTCGCGGACGGGCAGGGTGCTGGTGATGTGCCAGATGGCATGCACCCTGCTGATCGTGGGTCTTGCCGTACGGGTGCTCGGGGCCGCCGTCCGCGCCGGTCTGCGGCGTCAGGGGCGGGGTACGCCCGAGTGAGGTCCCGGGGCGGCGGCGACGTCCCCTGCGCCGGGGGCCGGGCGGGTGGCCGCCGAGGCGACGGCCGGATCAGGATGACGGCATCTGGCGCATCTCCAGCACCCTCAACCCCAGTGACTGGCAGCGGGCCAGCAGCCCGTACAGGTGTGCCTCGTCGACGACCGCTCCGAAGAGGACGGTCTGACCGGCCATCAGGACGTGGTCCAGCTCGGGGAACGCCTTGACCAGCGTCTCGGTCATCCGTCCGTCGACGCGAATCTCGTAGCGCATGAGCCGCTCTCCCCACATCTGCCCGAGGGGGCTGCCGGGCCTTGTCCGTGCGATCCTCCGGCTCCCGCCCGCGCACCGCATCGCCCGTGGGAGGTGATACCGCCCGCCGCTCGGCCGCCCGACCCGCTGGGGCCGGCACGACAGCCCGGGGGGCGTGCCGTCACAGGAGCCCCAGTTCCCGCGCGCGGCGCACCGCGTCCTGGCGCCGGTTCACGGCCAGCTTGCGGTAGGCGCTCTTGAGGTGGGTCTTGACCGTGTTCACCGACACGTACAGGTCGGCGGCGATCTCCTCCGTGGACATCATCTGCGCCAGTCGGCGCACGACGTCGCGTTCCCGTCCGGTCAGTTCCTCGTACACCGGCGGCACCACTCGCTGCCCGCCGCGCGCCGGGGAGTCGCGTCCCGTGGACCCCCGGGGGAGCCGGCCCTCGGCCGACGCGCCCGGCGGCAACGTGGGCAGCCATGGCCCGGCGTCCACGAAGGGGCGTCGGAGGCGCTCCCGGCGGGCTTCCCGGAGCGCCCGCGAGACGAGTGCGTGCTGGGCGGCGTGGTCTCCGTCCTCGCCCGCCAGTCGGGCTCTGACCAGGGCGACCCGTACGGTGATGGCGGGGCCGATGTCGCCCTGCGGCCGGATTCGGTCGAGCAGCTCGGCCGCGGCCCCGGGCCTGCCCGCGGCCAGTTGCGCCTGCGCGGCCCCCACCAGGCACACCGGCTCGTCGGCGGGCGCGTCCTCCAGCAGCTTGACGGCCGTCTCCGGCCGGCTCTCGGCGAGGTGGGCGGCGGCGGCCACGGACGCCGCGTGCGCCGCGGCCCACGGGGACGCCACGTCGGCCACGACGGCTCGGTCCGCCGCTTCGAGCGCGGCCTGTGGGTCGCCGCGGGCCAGCAGCATCCTCCCGGTGACGATGGCCCGCCCCGCCTGCGTCACCGGGTCCGGCGCTGGGTGCCGCGCGTCCACCGCCGCTTCGAGGAACGCCTGGGCCCGGTCCAGCTCGTCGCGTTCGACGGCCACCGCGGCCAGCACCAGCGATGCCAGCCCCGGCCCGGGGGGCGGGGGCGGGCCGTCCTGATCCAACGGGGCGACCGTGGCCCACGCCTTGCGTTCGGCTCTGCCCGGCCAGCCCTTCAGATAGTCGATCAGGGCCAGGTGGCCCAGGCACTCCCGGCGTGCCTGCGCCGTCGCCGCCGTCCCGCCGGAGTCGACCACGGTGGTCAGGGCCGCTCGGGCGGCTCGGACACGGCCCGCCCACAGTCGTGCCGAGCCGAGATGGGTGAGCAGGAGTGCCATCAGCTCGGGATGCGCTTCGAGAAGCGTGTCCGGCACCTCGCGCCGCACCTGCTCGGCGAACCGGGCCGCCCGCTCCGCCCGCCCCGGCGCACCCGTCAGGCGCGCGACCAGGGTTTCCAGCAAGGCGCAGCTCAGCCGGGCCGCGGCCAGGCCGGACGGGTCGCCGTCCGGTGATCCGGCCCGCGACGCCAGGGCCTGTACCGCCCGTCGCAGTCGGGCGGAGCCCCGCGTGACCTCGCAACGGGACAGTGCGCAAGCGGCGCGGACGAGGTCCGCGGCCGGGCCGGTGGGCTCGGGCCCCATGCGGGAGAACAGCTGGACCAGATCACCGGAGTGCAGGCCGGTGAAGACCTCCCCCAGGGCGAGGTCGCCGACGACGGCGCCGGCGGCGGTCTCCCAGTCGTCCGCCGCGGCCGCGTGGCCGAGCGCCTCGCCGAGGGATCCCGAGCGCCGCAGCCAGCGTGCCGCGCGGCGATGGAGCTCGGCTTCCAGCTCTGGGGAGCGCACCCGCAGATGGGCGCGGAGGATCTCCCCGAACAGCGGATGGAGACGGAACCAGGCGTGCCCGAGGTACTCGACGAAAGCGTTCTGGCCGTGCAGGGCGGCGAGGACGCGTTCGGCGTCGGTGCGCCCGGTGAGGGCGTTGGCGAGGTCGGGGCAGAACCGCCCGAGGACGCTGACCCGCAGTAACAGGTCCTGTGTCTCGGCTGTCTGCCGCTTGAGCACCTCGGCGAGCAGGAAGTCGGCGATCGTGGTGCGGTCGGCCTCGAACTCCTTGAGGAACGTCCGCGGATCCGGCTCCGCCCGCGCGGCCAGGGCGCACAGCCGCAGCCCGGCCGCCCAGCCACGGGTGCGTTCCACCAGCGCGTCCACGTCGTCGGCCGGCAGACGCAGGCCGTGCAGCGCCAGCAGGGCGTTCGCCTCGCGCGGTGTGAAGGCCAGCTCGGCGTTCCTGATCTCGGTGACGGTGCCGGCCACCCGGTGACGGTGCAGCGGCAGGAGGGGTTCGGTGCGCGTGACGAGGACCAGGCGCATACCGTGGAGCGCCTGCTGGAGGACGAATTCCAGCTGGTCCGCGACCTCCGGGTCGGTCACCCGGTCGAATTCGTCGATGATCAGGACCACCGGAGTGTCCCGGCTGCTCAGTTCGGCGGCGAGCCGCGTGAGCAGCCGGTCGTCCGCGCGGCCCGCCTCGGCGGGGAGACCGACGTCGGCGGAGACCGGCACGCGGGCGAGGCGCAGGGCTTCCAGGACGTACGCCCAGAAGGTGCCGCCCCCCTTGTCCGCCACCTGGGCGGTGAGCCAGGCAACGGGCTCGTGCCGGGTC
Source organism: Streptomyces sp. NPDC004658 (assembly GCF_040609555.1). Taxonomy (NCBI): domain Bacteria; kingdom Bacillati; phylum Actinomycetota; class Actinomycetes; order Kitasatosporales; family Streptomycetaceae; genus Streptomyces; species Streptomyces sp. NPDC004658. The sequence continues at coordinate 11,408 of NZ_JBEXKG010000062.1, read as the reverse complement.
GAGGCCCAGTCGGCGGCCAGCAGGGTCTTGCCCGCTCCGGCGGCTCCGTGCAGCACGGTCAGGGGGGTCAGAAGGGCCTCGTCGAGGTGGGCGCCCAGCCGGTCGCGCCGCAGGTACGTCGCGGGACGCGCCGGTACGGCGAACTGCGTCCGGAGGAACGGGTCCCCTCGGGGATCGGCGTGTGATGTGGCCGGCGCCCGTCCGTTCCCGCGCGGTACGGCCATGCTCCTCACCACCTCGGTCGTCGCCCGGTGGACGACGGAAGAAGGGCACAACCGCCCTGCTCACAGCAAGGACCGGATCCTTCCCGGCGCCGGCTGTGCCGGGCGCCGGTGGACAGTGAGGACGGCGCCCTTCGCTTCAGCCTACCCTTCCGGATCGCCGGGTTCGCGGTGGCCGCCGGGCCCGCCGCCCCGGCGCAGGCGTGCCAGTTCGAAGGACCGTGCGCCGAGACGGGTTGTCAGCCGGTGCTTCGCCGCAGCCGCCAGCGCGTCCAGACGCTGCTGAAGCTGGTTCAGGTCCGGCGAGAAGTCCCCCTTCGCCACCTGGCCGAGGACGGTCGCGACTTCCTGGTCGAGGGCGGCCATGGCCGCGCGGACCTCGCCACTGTCGATGTCCGCCTGGGCGATGTCCCAGGCGGTGCGGCACGCGTCACCCTGCCTGAGCGCTTCCGCCCTGGTCCGCTGCCGGTGCTCAGGTGACTCCGGCGCGCCGGGCGACTGCGGTAGCCCGGCCACCCAGTCCCTCGCCGCGCACACCTGCTCGAACTGCTTGCGGACGGCGTGCCGCTGCGCGCTGAGCCCCGATCGCTCGTCTCTGTGGCGCTGCCCCAGCGTTCTCACCGCGTAGTGGGCCACCGCCCCGAGAAAGCCTCCGCCGAGGGCTCCGCCGAGACCCACGAGCGCCGTACCCAGCCTGATCACACCTCTCAGTCAACGGCTTGTGGCTGCGGGTACGGCCGTCCACGCCGAACGCGTCACCCGTTGTGCCCGAGACCGGCACGCGGTCGGTCGAGTGGCGGGGGCCTCGACGACCCGGCGGACGGCCACAGTTCGTCCGGCAGGGTCCACGGCCATGACCGGCGTGTTCCTCCGCGAACGGACCGACTCCCGGCCGTCCCGGCGCCCGCGCTCCGGGATGCGGTCATCCGCGCCCGCTGGTTACGCTCGTTGAGTGGCCGGGGGGAACGTGCTCGTGCCTCGGTGCGGCTGGGGCGCCCCCTTCCCGACCGGCGGAGGCGGGAGTTGCGACGAGGTCCGCCCGCCGGCCCCGTCTCGTGACCGCGGCCTCACCGCGTTCTCTCTTCCCGGAGCAGCCCCCCCCCGCTTCCTGCCGGGAGCGCGCCGTGCCGCGCCCGTCGTTCCCCGTCGCCGCCGGTGACCGGAGCAGCCCGGCGTCCGGCCCACAGCCGCGGCTTACGGCCCGCTGATCAGCGGACGGGAAGGATCTGGGTGCCCGTCTGAACGGCCGGCGTCCCTGGGCCGTACCCCATGGCGGACCACGAGAAGCACCGCGGAAGGGAACCCTCACATGACCAGCCCATCGCTCCACCCCGCAGCGGGACCGGCCCGCCGTACCGTCATGGCGGCGGCCGGAGCGGCGGGGCTTGCCGCCGCGCTGACCGCCTGCGGTTCGGGCGACGACGCGTCCGGCACCGTCGACACCGGCTCGGGATCCGGCGGGTCCGCGCAGGACGGCGCCGGCGGCACGGCGCTGGCCAAGACCGCCGACATCCCCGAGGGCGGCGGCAAGATCTTCAAGGACAAGGGCGTCGTGGTCACCCAGCCGTCGGCCGGCACCTACAAGGCGTTCTCGTCCAAGTGCACCCACCAGGGCTGCGCGGTGGGCAGCGTGGCGAACGGCGTGATCGTCTGCCCGTGCCACAACAGCGAGTTCTCCGTGACGGACGGCAGCGTGAAGAAGGGGCCCGCGACGCAGCCACTGCCCGCGGCGAAGATCACCGTCTCCGGCGACGAGATCACGCTGGCCTGAACGGGCTCAGCGCCGCCCCCGCGCCCGCTCGAAGCCGCCGAGCAGCGCGTCGGTGGTCACCACCGTGGCGACCGGCGCGAGGGTGTTGCGGATCAGCGCGGGGGTGTAGTCGGCGGGCACGCCCGCGATGGCGTCGGCCGGTACGACGGCGGTGTAGCCGAGGTTGACGGCGTCGAACACCGCGTTGGGCACGGCCACGTTGGCGGAGACCCCGGTGACGATCAGCGTGCGGCAGCCGAGGTTGCGCAGCAGGGCGTCGACCTCGGTGCCGTGGATCGGGGACAGCCCGTGCAGCCGCCGTACGACGAAGTCCTCCTCGGTGACCTCGATCGGGGGTGCGACGCGGACCGCCTTGCTGCCGGTCAGCTGCTGCACGGGAAGCCGCTCGGCGGCCCGGAACAGACGCGCGTTGCGGTTCGCACCCCGGCCGTCGGGGCGGCGCTCGGCGACCGCGTGGATCACCTGTACCCCGGTCTCGTGGGCCGCGGCGACCAGCCGGGCCACGTTGTGCAGGGCGCCGGAGGAGCGTGCGGCGCGGGCGAGTTCGGGCAGGGCGCTGTCCGGGCCGACGACCCCCTGCTGGCACTCGACGGTGAGGAGGGCGGTGCGGGCGGGGTCGATGAGGTCGTCGAGTCGCTCGTACGACGGCATGGCACGTGCCCCCTTGAAGACGACGGCTTCTCTTTTCTGACGTGATGTCAGAGGATCACCATAGTTTTCTGACACGACGTGGGAGAAGAGGGGGCCGCATGACCGTCACACAGCAGCGCCGGGGCCGGAAGATCATGATGACGCCCGGCGAGCTGGACGAGTTCCTCACCACCCAGCGCACCTGCCGGGTCGCGACGGTCTCGGCCGACGGCGCACCGCACGTCAGCGCGCTGTGGTTCGCCTGGGACGGCACCTCGCTGTGGCTGTACTCGGTGGTGCGCAGCCGGCGCTGGGCCCAGATGCGCCGCGACCCCCGGGTGGCCGTCGTGGTGGACTCCGGCGAGGAGTACGACCAGTTGCGCGGGGTCGAGCTGTCCGGCCGGGTGGAGTTCGTCGGCGAGGTGCCGCGCCGGGGTGAGCTGTGCGCCGAACTCGACACGGCCGAGACGCTGTTCGCGCGCAAGAACTTCGGCCTGGACGAGATGCCGCACGACGGCCGGCACGCCTGGGCCCGGCTGACCCCGGAGAAGATCGTGTCGTGGGACTTCCGGAAGCTGGGCGGGGCCTAAAGGGTGTTGCAGAAGGCTTGGTGGCGGGCATTTTGCCTGTATGGGTGGGGTGTTGAGGGCTGAGCCGGTGTGGGTGGAGACGTTCACCGGGTTGCGGATGGGGCGGTTCGAGAAGCTGCTTCGGGTGGTAAGGGAGCGGGGCGGTAACGGCCCCGGTGGTGGTCGGCCGTGGTGTCTTCCGCTGGCCGAGCGGGTGCTGCTGGTGGCCGTGTATTACCGCACGAACCTCACCATGCGGCAGCTCGCGCCGCTCTTCGGCTGCTCACCGGCCACCGTCTGCCGGGTCATCCAGCGTCTGCGGCCGTTGCTCGCACTGGAGCCGGCGCCCAGGCCGGTGGCGGGCGTGGAACGGTTATGGATCGTGGACGGCACCCTGGTCCCGTTCCGTGACCGAACGGTCGGCGCTTCCTCGCGTAACTACCGGTTCTCAGCGAATGTGCAGGTCATCGTCGATGCCGACACCCGCCTGGAGAACCCGGCCCGTGAACGTTCCGTACTGCTCCCGAGCGGGTGTGCGGCCGGACCCTGGCTGTCACGCTCCCCCGCTCGGAATCCAGCCTGAAGGCCCCTACGGGCCTCTAGTAAGAAAGAACGGCGGGTCTTGTGGTGCCAGCTCCCTGACCCGCCACGACGGCAGCTCGGCACTCACCTTGTCGGCGTGCCAGAGTGACGACGTAGCCGCAGAGCCGTAGCACGCCCCGATCGGGTCGATCGCGGATGAGCGCTGTCGTAGGTTGCAGCGCACCATGCAAGCACCGAGCGCGTCGGCAGCCGCGTTCGAGTAGCCGCTTAGTGTCGACCGGCTACGGAAAGGCTGGCCCGCTCCCGCCGACACTTGGGTACGGCTCTCCACAGTAGCGAATACGGAATCAGTCGACGCGCTGCGAAATGCTGGAGCCCTACCTCGCCAGGGCCCTTTCAAGCGCCAGGTGGAAGAGCGCGGTCGGGTCTTCCACGAGTTGCCTGATCCGCTCGAAGTCGTGGCCGTGGAACCACTCGAAGATCCGGCCGCCGTCGATGTGTCCGTTCAGCACGTGGTGCAGGTGCGTGAGGATCATGGACTCCAGCCGGTATGCCTCACTCCTGGTCCCGACGGGGGCGGAGACCCATCCATCGACCAGGGCATACCCGAGGTTCCGCGCCTGGGTCTCGTATTTGTCGAACTGACGCTCAGGAGACCCGGTGGACCCAACCTTCACCACTGCGCGTAAGCCTTGGAAGCCCAGGACGTACAACCGACCACCCTCCTTATCCGGCTCCGGCAGCTCTTCACGCAGTCGCTTGCGTACCAGGTAGGAGGTCAGTCTGATCTCTGTTTGCTGCCACGGCGGCACAGCTCCTGCCTGGAGGGCAGATATCGCTTTCTCGCGAGCCGCCTCGGGACCGATCTCCTCAGCCCACTTCGCCATGATGACTTCGCGGATGATCTGTTTTGGGATACGTGGCACAGCGTCAGCTTCTCAGGCAGCACTGACAACCGATATGCGAACCGGCTGCCCGGCGAGCTGACCTGGTAGGAGCTCGTTTACGTGCAGCAGCAGCGCCCGGCGCCTGCAGGACATCGTCGACATCCGACCGCTTCAGCTCCTGACGGGGTCCGGGGAGAACTGGCTCCTGCCACAGGCCTACGCAAACCTCCTGGACCGCATGACCATCCGATCCCCGCAGGCTCACGGGCTGTTCGTGGCCAGCCTGCTACAGCTCGAACTCCAGGTGCTCCACGTCGATGAACCGGATCTCCTCCAGGCTGCCGGCGCGGCGGCCGCTGTCCTAGAAGTACACCTCCTTGAGCGCTTCGGCGGCGATCTGCTGGAGTTGCTGATCGCTGGCACCGGCCTCCTGGGCATCGAAGAGGCGGGCGGCGTACTGCGGGGGCAGCGCCACGGTCAGGTGCCGGAGCCGGGTCTCATCGGTGGAGCCGATCGGCGCGGTGTAGCCAAGCCGGGCCCGGGTGTCGATGACGATGCCAACGGTGGTCGCCGCGCGCTCCTTGGCCCTGGCGCGGATCTGTGACTGCCACCGCTTCTTCACCTCGCGCTCCAGACGCGCGGCGAGGTCCGGGCGCCGTCCAAGGCGGCAGAGGCAGTGACAGAAAACGTGATCAACGGATGGACGCTGTGGCACCTGGAGGATGGGCGCACGCTCGATGCCCTGCGCCGCGAGCTGGAATCACGCAACTCGCAGTAGTCCGGCTTCGAGCTGAGGCGGGGGTTCCATGTTGCCTCTGTCCACTTGATCGCAAGCACCGTTCCTGCAGTGGGCCTCAGTGCTGCCGAGCTCACGACCGCCCACGTCGCGCAGCAGCCTGGGTAGTTCCGGCTTGCCGGGTCTTTGCGGACTGCGGAACCGGTCGCCGAGAGAGCCCGGAAGCACTCGGTCAGCACGGGCGTACCGCTGTCACCCACGCGCGTGATACCTCGCCCACACCCAATCCGGGAGGATGGCCAAGAAGCCTGACCTACCAGCGGAAAGTAGGCTGTATGCCCCGTTCCCGCACTGTGATGCGGTATCTGACTCGCGTCACCACGATCGCTTGCTGCACCACCGCCCTTGCCATCACACAGGTTGTACAGGCCCACGCCGACAGCCGGACAGTCAGCTTCGACTACACACATCTGTGGACGACACCAGAGTTCGACACCGGCGGCGGTCCCGTCCACTTCACCGTCAAGAAGTGCAACCGGCCCAACAAAGACATGACGGTGAGACTGCGGCGCACCGACGGCCTCAACTACGACGTGGACAGCCAGACGATCAAGTGCCAGGCCGGCAGCAAGGTCATCATCGACGTCGGCAAGAACCCAGCAGGGACGTACGAGTTCGAACTCGGCAAACTCGATGACGGCACCCACTTCAAAGGCACCGCCACCTACTCGTTCACTTCTCCCCGGTAACCACGCCAGCAGGCCTCACCACCGGCACGAACTGCCGAGTTGGGCTCAGCGGAAAACGGAGACGTAGCCCGTTCCATCGCAGCTGAGTTGCCGTACCCACCGGCGGTGTGCGCGTCGCGGACCCGGGCGGCGAGCACCGCCACGGAGTGCCGGACCTTGTCCATCGCCTCGCGCAGCCCGGCCGTCATCTGCCGGACGCGGTCCGCGGTGAGCGGCGACCGCGTCGGTTCAGCGGCGTGCTCCTAGTCCTCGTCGTGCTCGCCCACGACTCCATCGTGCTCCGTGCCGACGGGCCGTACCAGGGCGTAGAAGCGGCTACGGACATCGGCGCTTCACCGTTCGTGTCGCCCGTACGATGATCGCGTGACAGCCCGCAGCGCCCTTGGCCCCGGTTCCCAGGCCCCGCAGAACATCGGCGCGGCCCAGGCCGATCTCCTCGATGTCCTTCCCGGGGTTCGCCTGCCCGACCTCGATCAGTTGCGAACCCGTGGAGTCCTTGGTGCCCGCCCGGCGACGCCCCCGGCGCCTCGGCGGACCCTCGGCACCGGCAGCGCTGCCCCCCCCTTCACCTCTCCCGACGCCCCAACCGGCGAGCCTCTGAGGAGACCCAGGTACGAGCCTCGCGGCTCAGGAAACTGGCGGCTCCTTGATGAGGATGCCGTCGGTGAAGAAGCTTGCGTCTGCTGTGGACCGGGCAGACCAGCCGACACGGTGGTTCACACCCCACGCGTGAGTCGAGGGCCTTCGCGGCCGGGGCGGAGAAGCGGACCGCGTACAGCTGTGTGGTCACCTGCGCCTTCCCCGGAGCTCCGCCATGTCGATGAAGTCGCTGTCGTCGTAGCCGGAGGCGACGAACGCGTCGACGGCCGGGGCAGAGACGAGGCGGCCCTGCCAGTCCTGGACGACCTCGTACAGCGGCGCGAGGGAGAACGTGCGCCGGGACTCCTCGAGGGCGGACGCCCAGTCCCGCTCGAAGGCCGGCACCCAGGTGTCGGCGCGCGCGTCGGCGCGCAGCTGGGCGAGGAGTTCGGCCGGCGCCCCGGGCACGGGGGCGTGCGGCGTGACGGGGGCGGTTCGAGGCGGTGAACAACCCCCCGCCCAACCCGCGCGGCGGACCTTCGCGCTGGGCACACGACAGCGCAAAACGGATCGTCGGCTGGAAGGTCGACACCCCCGAGAGCCTCCAGGAGAAGGTGGACGCGATCCACGACCTGGCCGCCGACGATCAGGTGGCCGCGCGGGTGGCCACCGACTTCCTGCGCCGCCCCGCCGTCGCCTCGAAGGCCATAGCCGACGACACGGCCAGGCACGCCGTGAACGAGGCGCAGTTCGACCAGTTCCGCCAGCAGGTTTAGTACGGACAGGAGCAAGCCGCCCCACAGTTGGACCAGCTGCGCCGCATGGAACACAACACCCAGTTCATGGAACTGGTCGCGGCCTGCACGCAGTTCACCGTCACCGCCGGAAGGATCGTGCCGAACCTGCGCGGCGAGCCCTACGACGACGCCGAACGCGAGACGATCCTGCGAGGCCTTGCACGGGTGAGGGCGTCGGCGGACTGGATCGAGAACGCGGTCACCCGCGGCGAGGTCGACCTGGACGAGCAGCTCCGGCCGCGTCCGCTTCAGCCTGGACCTGCCGAAGCAGGCGCTCCCAGGTCCCGTCGGCGGACCACAGCCGGTGGCGTTCGTAGACCGTCTCCCATGGTCCTAACCGCTCGGGAAGGTCGCGCCACTGCACGCCGTCCGCACCCGGTGCAGTATCCCGTCGATCACCTGCCGATGGTCCCGCCACCGGCCACAACGCCTGTTGCTGACCGGCAGGAACGGCCTCAACCGTTCCCACTCGGCGTCTGTCAGATCACCCCGCCCCATGTTCGAACCAACGAGCGAGTAGGGCGATAGTCACATGATCGGGCGGACAAGTCCTAGTTGAGCATGTGGGCGGCCTGGACCTGATGGAGGTGGATGAGGACGTCGTGGGTCTGGGTGAGGCGGATCTGGGGGGCGTCGGCGATGCCGGGGTAGGTGGCGCCGATGTTCTTGATGGTGTGGGGTTCGGCGAGCCAGGCGCGGGCCGCGGTGGGGGCGGTGCGCAGGTCGACGACGTAGTCGCGGTGGCGGACCTTGTCGAGGGTGTGTTCGGCGGTGCCGGGTGCGGCGGGTGCAGCGGTGAAGCGCTGCGGGGCGCCGTCGTGGTTGAAGGCGTTGAACGTGCCCTGGTTGAAGGTGAGGCCCACGCTCAGGTAGCCGGTGCCCAGTTGCTCGCGCAGGAACTCGCCCTGGACGCGGGGGTGGCTGGCGGGGGCGTAGGTCTTGAGGGCGGTGTGGCTGTTGTGGGCGGAGATCATGATCTTGCTGTCGGTGCGCTGCTGCCACCAGGCGATGTTGTCCGCCATGACGCGGTCGCGGTAGAGCATGGCGCCGGGGATGTTCCGGGGGTCGTCCCAGTCGAAGGCGTAGAGGGTGGTCATCTGGTGAATCGCGCTGGCGTGCTGCACGGCCCAGGCATGGGCGTCGGGGTCGGCACCGGGGTGCTGCTTGAGCAGGTCCACCGCACGGCCGGTCCGCTCGGCGATCGCCTTGCGCTCGGCGAGCGGCTTCGCGAAGTAGTCGTTGACGTAGGTTTCGGCGCTGACGGTGGGCCGCAGTCCTTGGTACAGCTCGGTGATCTGCGCGGCGAGTTCGGGGCTGGACGCGGCCGCGAACGTGTTCACCTTGTCGTACAGCTGCGGGCCGGCGAAGCCGTTGTCGTCGCCGACGAAGCGGACGGGGTCACCGGGGTGCTGGATGTTGTAGGAGCGCGCCCACTGGAGCAGGTCGCGGTACTCGGCGTTGTTCCACCAGCGGTAGGTGCCCTGGAACTCCTCGTCCATGATCTGCTTCAGGTCGCCCTCGCCCCGGGTGAGGTAGGCGTCGATCCGCAGTCCGCTGCTCCAGGCGGCTTCGAGGGCGAAGGTGCGGAAGCCCTTCTCCTCGACCAGGTACCGCAGCATCCGGTGCTTGAGGGTGACGAACTCGTGCGAGCTGTGGGTGGCCTCGCCCACGCCCACCACGGTGGCGTCGCCGACCATCGTGCCGAACGGGCGCAGGTCGGCGACGTTGCCGCGGGGTTCGGTGGTGCGCAGCGGGTGCGCCACCCGGTCGAGGGCGGCCTCGGGAGAGCGGAACGCGACGGCGTCGGGGGAGGCCGACGCCGCGGACGCGGCGGGCGGAGCGGCGGCGGAGGCGGCCGGAGCGACAGCCAGGGTGGCACCGAGCGGGACAAGCAGAGCGGCGAGCAGGAACTTGCGTGTGATCATGGCCCCAACCCTCGCCACCCGGGAGCTCCTCGCACCATCCGCTGCACCCCCCGATCGGCCCGGGGGTTTGCCTCACCCGCCGACGGGCGGGGTGGTAGGGCCCCGCTCCTGGTCGTGGACGGGCGTCAAGCAGGTCGCCCGGCTGGAGTCGAGCGGCTATCGGCGACTGGTGGTCGGCCCCCGTCGGCCGCCGTATCCGGCTGGCTTCTCTCTGAAGTCACCCGGAGCTCCGCAATCGCCTGTCTCTGAGAGGTACCGCGGTTTGGGGAACGGCGGCAGAGTCGGCTGGCTCTGTCCACGAGAACGGGTTCTGGCACAGGTTCCGTGCAGTGGCCACGGTGAGTGACGGCTGAGCGTCGCCGGGCAGCGCTCGAAGTCGCCCAAAAATGAGCGGTGGTCGAGGCAGGTGGGCTGACAGGGCGGGGCTGTGGAAGAGGTCGTGCTCCGACTGAAGGAGCTGTTGTTCCCGTCGATCGCGAACGTCGCGGTGCTGTCGGTGGACGTGAGCATCGCGATGGTGCGTGTTGACGCGAAGTGCACCACGATTGGCGCCGTCTGCCCGGAATGCGGGACCTGGTCGACCCGCGTTCACAGTTCCTACCTTCGATTTCCTGCCGACGTGCCCAGCGCCGGGCGGAGGGTCGTGCTGCAGCTTCGCGTCCGGCGGTTCCGGTGCCGGACGACCTTGTGTCGGCGCCGGACCTTCGTGGAGCAGATATCCGGCCTGACCCGCAGGCATGGTCAGCGCACGGAACGGCTGCGCTCGACCATCGCGGCACTCGGTCTCGCCCTGGCTGGCCGGGCCGGCGCCCGGCTGGCCGCCGTCCTCGGCGTGTCCGTGAGCCGGAGCACTGTCTTGCGCCTGGTCAACGCGCTGCCCGAGCCGGAAGTGCCGGCGCCGCGGGTGGTCGGCGTCGACGAGTACGCCACGCGCAAGGGCCGCCACTACGGCACCGTCCTCGTGGATGTCGAAACCCGCCGTCCAATCGATCTCCTCCCAGACCGGGAGGCATCCAGTCTGGCGGCATGGCTCGCCAAGCGGCCAGGCGTCGAGGTGGTCTGCCGGGACCGGGCACCGTTCTTCGCCGAGGGCGCCGCCGGAGCGCCGCAGGCCATCCAGGTCGCGGACAGATGGCACCTCTGGCACAACCTGAGCGAAGCAGCCGAGCGGAGTGTTGCCCAGCATCGCCGCTGCCTGCACGTTCTGACACCCGCGTTACCTGAGCCCCAGCCTGTGACAGTCCCAGCCGCGGGCCAGACCGAGTCGCCATGGCCACGCGGGCACCGGTTCGCCGACCGGACCCGTTCCCGGCACGCAGCCGTGCACGCCCTGCTGGAGGCAGGCCACAGCCAACGCTCGATCCAGCGACAACTCGGGATGACCTGGCGGACCGTCAAACAGTTCGCCGACGCCGCGAAGCCGGAGGACCTCTTCACCGGCCAATGGCAGAACCGGCCCTCCGTTCTCGACGACTACAAGCCCTATCTGAACGACCGCTGGAACGAGGGTTGCACCAACGCCTGGAAACTCTGGGAGGAGATCCTGCCCCTCGGCTACAAAGGCAGCTACCAGCGCGTCCGCGCCTACCTGCACGACAAACGCACCTCACCACGGCCGGTGACTGCCAGGCCGCCCTCGCCCCGCGCCGTGGCCGGATGGATCCTCCGGCACCCGGATACCCTCACCGAGTCCGAGCAGCTCCAACTCAAGTCCGTCCGCACACGATGCCCCGAACTCGACGCCCTGACCGGTCACGTCCGGTCCTTCGCGACCATGCTCACCGAGCGCCAGGGCGAACGCCTGCCGGACTGGCTCGACGCCGTCCGCCAGGACGACCTGCCCAGCCTCCACACTCTCGCGGCCGGTATCGACCGGGACCGCGACGCCGTCATCGCCGGCCTGACGCTGCCCTGGAACTCCGGAGTCGTCGAAGGCCACGTCAACCGGATCAAGATGCTGAAGCGTCAGATGTTTGGCCGCGCCGGCTTTGACCTCCTGCG
>NZ_JBEXKG010000061.1:0-42305 GCF_040609555.1 Streptomyces sp. NPDC004658 | reverse complement strand
CCCAAGCGCCGCGCGGCGAAGAAGTCCGGCCCCGTCGCCTCGGGCGACACCCTCGCCTCGCCCATGCAGGGCACGATCGTGAAGATCGCCGTCGAGGAGGGCCAGGAGGTCAAGGAAGGCGACCTGGTCGTCGTCCTGGAAGCCATGAAGATGGAACAGCCCCTCAACGCCCACAAAGCCGGCACCGTCAAGGATCTCGGCGCCACGGTCGGTGCCTCCGTCACCTCGGGCGCCGCCATCTGCGAGATCAGGGACTGAACCGATGGCGCTGTCCGTGCTGCTGTGCCTGGTCTCGGCGCTGTCCTACGCGCTGGCGGCGCTCCTCCAGGAGCGCGCCGCCGCCGCCCCACGGCGGCCGGCCGGGGCCCTGCGCTCCGGGCCGTGGTGGGCGTCGCTGACGCTGAACGGCGGTGGCGCGCTGCTGCACGTGCTCGCCCTGCGGTGGGGCCCGTTGACGCTGGTGCAGCCACTCGGCGTGCTGACCGTCGTCTTCGCCCTGGCCGTCGCCGCGTTCGGCCGGGAACGCCGGGCGGCCGGGCGGACCGTGTGGGCCGGTGCGGGACTGGTCTCCGCCGGACTGGCCGGGCTCGGCTCGCTGGTCGAGGCCGGACCGGGCGTCGTACCGTCCGGCCGGGACCAGGTCCTGATCGCCGCGCTGGGCTGCGCGGGGCTGGCGGCGCTGGCCGGTCTCACCGCCCGGGTGCGCTGGGCGGCCGGGCGCAGCGCGGTGCTCGCCACGGCGGCCGGTGTCGCCTTCGGCATCGCCTCGGTGCACACCAAGGCGGTCGTCGACGGCTGGGGCGTGCTGGCCCCGCGAGCCGAGGCGGTCAACGTGGCGCTGACGGCCCTCATGGCCGTGGCGGGTCTGGTCGCCTCGCAGGCCTCGTACCGCGGCGGCGGACTCGTCGTCCCGCTGGTCACGGCGACCCTGGTCAACCCGGCCGTCGCCGCCCTGATCGGTGTCACCGCGCTGGACGACGGCTTCCGCTACGGCACGGCCGGACTGTTCTGCGTGGCCTCGGCGGCCGGCGCGGCGACCACGGGCCTGCTGATGCTGGCCGGCGAACGTGCCGCGCCCGGCACCGCCGGCCGCCGTTCGGCCGCCCCCGTCGCGGTCGCCGCCGTGTCCCACCCACCCGTCCGAGCAGGCGAGTTCCCCGTAGTCGATGTCGAAAGAGGCCGGCCGTGTCCGAAGACCCCCTGCGTCTCGCAGTGATCACCAGCAGTCCGCCGGAGAGCGCGTCCGGCCCGCTCGTCACCCACTGGCTGGCCCGGCAGGCCCGGCAGTACGGCGCGTTCCGGGTGGACGTCATCGACGCGGTGGAGGCGGACCTGCCGGCTGTCGTCTCCCCGGCGCGGGCGGCCGGGGCGCGGCGGCGGCTCGACGAGGTCGCGGCACGGATCGAGGCGGCGGACGCGTACGTCGTCGTCACCGCCGAGTACAACCACGGCTGCCCCGCCAGCCTGAAGAGCGTCATCGACTGGCATCCGACGCAGTGGCGCGGCAAACCGGTCTCGTTCGTCTCCTACGGCGGCCGGTCCCGGGGCCTGCGCGCCGTGGAGCAGCTGCGCCAGACCTTCGCCGAGCTGCATGTGGCCACCCTGCGGGACGGTGTCAGCTTCGCGGACGTCCGCGCCCACTTCGACGCGGACGGCAACCCGCGGGACGTACCCGGTGCCGAGGCGGCGGCGAAGACCATGTTCGGCCGGCTGGTGTGGTGGGCGGTCGCGCTCCGCCAGGCCCGCGACCGGCGCCCGTACACGGTCTGAGCGGGAAAGGCAGGCAGGGACCCAAGGCAGAGGTGAGGGTGAAGGCATGGAACGTAGCCCCAGATCCAGGACGTCGGGCGTCGCGGAGATCCTCCTCGACGGGGAGGGCATCCCCCTGTCCGGGCTGCACATCGAGCCGGCCGAGCAGCCGCCCCGGGCGGTGGTGGTCGCCGTGCACGGCGGGGGCATGACCGCCGGGTACTTCGACGGGCAGGCCCACCCGAGCCTGTCCCTGCTGCGGCTGGGCGCGAGCCTCGGCTTCGCGGTGCTCAGCCTGGACCGCCCCGGATACGGCAGCTCCGTCCTGCAGGTGCCGCACGGCCAGTGCCTCACCGAGCAGTCGGCCACGCTGCACGCGGCCCTGGACGACTACTCCCGGCGGTTTCCGACCGGCGCGGGCTTCCTGCTGGTGGCGCACTCCTTCGGCGGCAAGGTGGCGCTCACCGCGGCGGCCGACGACGTGCGCGGGCGGCTCATCGGGCTGGACGTCTCGGGCTGCGGCCACCGCTACGCCGCCGACCTGCCGGACGCCCCCTCCCCGCACGGCCGGACCGCGTGGAAACGGCACTGGGGTCCGCTCCGGCTCTACCCCCCGAACAGCTTCCGCTTCAGCCGGCCCCTGGTGGCGCCCATGCCCGCGGCGGAGGAGCGCGAGCTGCGGCAGTGGGCGGAGTTCTTCCCCGGCATCGCCGCCCGGGTGCGGGTGCCCGTACGGCTGACCTTCGCCGAGTACGAGGGCTGGTGGCGCTGCGATCCCGACACGCTGGCGGAGATGGCCGCGCATCTGCGGTCGACCACGGTGAGCGTGCACCACCAGCCGGACGCCGGGCACAACATCAGCCTCGGCTGGGCCGCCCGGTCCTATCATCTGCGCGCCCTCGCCTTCGCGGAGGAACTGCTCGCCCGGCGTGAACTGGCCACGGCGTGACACGGCAGGCCACGGAGACCCGGCCGGCGTCCCGCCGCGGCGCGGTCGCCCGGTCCCTGCGGGTCCGCACCTTCCGGCTGTTCTTCACCGGCCAGCTCGTCTCCGTCATGGGCACCTGGATGATGGTCGTCACCCAGGACTGGCTGGTGCTCTCCCTCAGCGACGACTCGCCCACCGTGCTGGGGCTGGTCACCGCTCTGCAGTTCCTGCCCATGCTGCTGCTCACCCTGTACGGCGGCCGGCTCGCCGACCGCCACGACAAGCGCAGGATCCTCATCACGGCGAACCTCACCGCGGGCGCGCTGTCCCTGGCCCTGGCCCCGCTGGTCCTGGCGGGCGCCGTGCGGGTGTGGCACGTGTGCGCCGCCGCCTGCTGCCTCGGCGTCGTCAACGCCGTCGAGACGCCGGCCCGGATGTCGTTCGTACAGGAGATGGTGGGCCCGGAGCTGCTGCCGAACGCCTCGGCGCTGAGCGCCGCCTACTTCAACATCGCCCGGATCTGCGGCCCCGCCCTGGGCGGTGTGGCGCTCACCTGGCTCGGGGCCGGTCCGGTGCTGCTGGTCAACGCGGTCAGCTACCTGGCCACCGTGGCCGCACTCGCCCTGATGCGCCCGGCGGAGCTGCGCCGGAGCGGCAGCGGCCCGCAGCAGGACCGGACCGTCGGCGCCCTGCGCTATGCCGCCGCCCGCCCCGACCTGATGCTCACCCTCGGGCTGCTGGCCCTCGTCTCCGTGGCCGGCATGAACTTCCAGCTGACCCTGCCCCTGCTAGCCAAGACCGTCTTCCACGCGGGCGCCGGCTCCTTCGGCCTGTTCACCTCGGCCGTCGCCGTCGGGTCGCTGCTGTGCGCGCTGGCCGGTACGGGCCGCCGTACCCGCCCCTCGGCCCGGCTGGTGGCCGGCGCGGCCGTCGCCTTCGGCACCGCGGAGTCCCTGACGGCGCTCGCCCCCGGCCGGACGGCCGCCCTGGCCCTGCTGGTCGTCACGGGGTACACCACGCTGTACTTCACCCAGGCCGTCAACCACCGTCTCCAGCTGGGCTCGGCACCGAGCCACCGGGGCCGCGTGCTGGCCCTGTACACCCTGCTCCTCCAGGGCTCCACCCCGCTGGGCGCCACACTGACCGGCTGGATCGCGGCCCACCACGGCACCCGCACGGCCCTCCTGCTCGGCGCGCTGGTCTCGCTCGCGGCCGGGCTCACCGCGCTGGCCCTCGACACGGTGAAGCACACCTCCCGCCCGGCTCCCTGCCGTTCTCGGTGAGGTTCAGGCGTCCGAGGACCCCTCCGGGAGGGTGGTGCCGGGTGCACCGCCGGCCCGCGCCAGCAGCTTCGCCTCCGTCTCCGGGTCCAGGTACGTGCGGGGCCGGTCCGGGCGCTGGGGCGCGCTGCCGCCGATCCGCGTCAGCCACCGCCAGGTGTCCGTGACCGTCTCGCCCACCGGCCGGCACACCAGCCCCGTGGCCACCGCACGCGACACGTCCGCGCCGTGCACGGCGTCGTACATCTCGCCGCCCGGCGGCACCCACACCGGCAGCTCGGTCCAGGGCTCGATCCCGGCCTGGAGGATCACCTCCGGGTCGGTCCAGCGCAGCTCCGCGTCCGCGCCGGTGACCCGCAGGCAGGCCTGGAGCAGCTCGCCCATGGTGGTGTGGCCGGGCGGGCTCACCAGGTTGTACGGGCCGGACAGCCCGCGCTCCAGCGCGCCGAGCAGCCACGCGGCGAGGTCGCGCACGTCGACGTACTGCACCGGCAGTCCGCGCGGGCCGGGGGCCAGGACCGGGCCGCCCCGGGCGATCCGGGTCAGCCACCAGGGCAGCCGGCCGACGTTCTCGTACGGGCCGAGGATCAGTCCGGCCCGGACCAGCAGCGAGTCCGCCGCGCCGAAGGCCCCGACGGCGGCCAGTTCGCCGCCCCGCTTGTCCCGCGCGTAGTCCGTCGCCCCGGCGTCCGCGGCGGCTCCCTCGACCAGCGGGGCGTCCTCCGTGCCGCCGCGCGGCCAGGGCCAGGCGTACACCGACCGGCTGGAGACGTACGCGTACCGCCCGGCCCGGCCGCGCAGCAGCCGGGCCGCCTCGTGCACGGCGCGCGGGGCGGCCGACCAGGTGTCCACCACGGCGTCCCACTCCTCGCCGCTTCCGCCGCCGGCCGCGGCGAGGGCGGCGAGGCCGTCGGGCGCCGTGCGGTCGCCGTGCAACGACCGCACCCCGGCCGGGGGGCGGTGCCGTCCCCGGTGGAAGACGGTCACCTCCCAGCCGCGTCCGAGCGCGGCCTCCACGACGGCCCGCCCCACGAACTCCGTTCCGCCCAGCACGAGAAGTCTCATGCCGGCATCGTGCACGGTCCGGGGCCGTGGCGGCGCGGGGCTCTGCCGAGGGCAGAACGACCGGCGGCAGCCGGGCGCGGGGTCACCGGTGCCCGCGGCCTCGCCGGAGGAGGGGAGCGGTCAGCGGGTGGTGGGCGGCGTGTACTTGTAGCCGACCCGGCGCACCGTCTGGATGGCCTGGCGGTGCTCGGCGCCCAGCTTGCGGCGCAGCCGGGCGATGTGGACGTCGACGGTGCGGCCGTCGCCGACATGGCCGTAACCCCACACCGTGGTGACCAGCTGGTCGCGGGTGTGCACCCGGTGCGGGTGCGCCACCAGGTGGGCCAGCAGCTCGAACTCCAGGTAGGTCAGGTCGAGTTCACGGCCGTCGACGCTGGCGGTGCGCCGCACGGAGTCGATCCGCACCAGCGGTTCGGTGCCGGGGGCCGCCTCGTCCTCCGGCTGGTCCTGGACCGCCACCGGCAGGAACGGGGGCCGCTGGTCGGCCGGCACGAGCACCAGGTAGCCGACCATCGGCGGCTGCCCCGGCAGGGTGGGCAGGGTGTGCTGCGGCGCGGGCAGCCAGGTGGCGCCGGGCGGCAGGAAGTCCGCGACGTCCACCACCTCGTCCCGGTCGACGGCGCGCAGCCGGTGCCGGCTGCCGTTCGCGGCGGGGGAGGTCAGGGTGGCGGTGGACAGGGAACGGGAGGTCGCCATGAGAGGTCAGCTCTTTCGCGCGAGGAGTTCGTCGGAAGGTGCGGCGGCCGCGATTCGTGGTCGGGCGCGCCGGAGGACGTACGTCGTTCCGCGCTGGCCGAAGGCCGGGGTGTACGGCTTTAGAGGGCCCGCGCGTTCCTCGCGGGGCAACACACACGGTCGAAGTCGTGGTGCTGACGGGAAGGCCAGAACGGCTCGAGGTCGTGGCGACCCGTCGCGGTGATCTGCTGGAAGCTGGCCATGCGTCCATTGAAGCAGAGGGGTGCGCCGGGCAGGACCCTTCTCTCACTGCTTGGACGCTTCCTTGGCGTGAAATTGACGTTGCGTCCGCCCCGAACCCCGACTTCACGCGCTGGTCAGCGGCTTGTCTCGGCCCGGCGGTGGCCGGATCGCCGTCTCACTGGCCGGACAACGGCGCGGGGCGGACGGCACCCGACGCGCGCGAGGGGCGCCCACCGTGACGGCGGGCGCCCCTCGGAGGCGGTGGAAGGGATCAGACCTGGCCGGCCTTCTCCAGCGCGGTGCAGCAGGTGTCCACCAGCAGGCGGGTCACCACGTACGGGTCGACGTTGGCGTTCGGACGGCGGTCCTCGATGTAGCCCTTGCCGTCCTTCTGGACCTGCCACGGGATGCGCACCGAGGCGCCGCGGTCGGAGACGCCGTAGGAGTACTTGTCCCAGGGGGCGGTCTCGTGCAGGCCGGTCAGGCGCTCGTCGATGCCGGCGCCGTAGTTCTTCACGTGGTCCAGCGGCTTGGAGCCCTCGCCGAGCGACTCGCACGCGGTGATGATCGCGTCGTACCCCTCGCGCATGGCCTTGGTGGAGAAGTTGGTGTGCGCGCCCGCGCCGTTCCAGTCGCCCTTGACCGGCTTGGGGTCCAGGGTCGCGGAGACGCCGAAGTCCTCGGCGGTGCGGTACAGCAGCCAGCGGGCCACCCACAGCTGGTCGGAGACCTCCAGCGGGGCGAGCGGGCCGACCTGGAACTCCCACTGGCCCGGCATGACCTCGGCGTTGATGCCGGAGATGCCGAGACCGGCCTTCAGGCAGTTCTCCAGGTGCGCCTCGACGATCTCCCGGCCGAAGATCTCGTCGGCGCCGACACCGCAGTAGTAGCCGCCCTGCGGGGCCGGGAAGCCGCCCTCCGGGAAGCCCAGCGGGCGGGAGCCGTCGAAGAAGGTGTACTCCTGCTCGATGCCGAAGACCGGCTCCTGCGCGGCGAACCGCTCGGCGACCTCGACCAGCGCGGCCCGCGTGTTGGACGGGTGCGGCCGCATGTCGGTGTCCAGCACCTCGCACAGCACCAGCACGTCGTCGCCGCCGCGGATCGGGTCGGGGCAGGTGAAGACCGGCTTGAGCACGCAGTCCGAGGAGTGGCCCTCGGCCTGGTTGGTGGACGAGCCGTCGAAGCCCCAGACCGGCAGCGCGTCGAGACCGGCCGGGGCACCCGTGATGATCTTCGTCTTGGAACGCAGCTTGGCCGTCGGCGCGGTGCCGTCGATCCAGATGTACTCAGCCTTGAAGGTCACGGGGCCACATCCTTCGGGGGTGGGTCGGGTGCACGGGCGGGTGCTGCGGCGCTGCGGCACCGGTACGCCGCTCGATCTGCCCGGCAGCCTGTCAACAGGCCGTTTCCCGGCCATTGCTCCACTGTGAACCCCGTGTTACCCGGTGGTTCTGTGTCCCGGTTCACCCGGTGAGGCCGCGCGGGGGGACGGAGAGGCCGCTCACTGCGCTCCGGCGGCGGCCTCCCGTACGCCGGTGAGGAAGCCCCGGATCGCCGCCAGCTGATGGTCGTCGCAGCCGCGCAGCAGCTCCACCGACCGCTCGATCAGCGGCCCGAAGAACGCCCAGCCCAGCTCCATCGCGCGGTCCTCCACCTCGATCACGACCCTGCGCCGGTCGCGCGCGCCGCGCACCCGGCGCACCAGCCCGGCCCCCTCCAGCCGGTCGACCAGAGCGGTCGTACCCGCCGAATTGAGCCCGAGCACGCCGCCGAGCCGCCCGGCGCTCATCTCCTCGCCGGCGCGCCGCGCGTCCATGAGCGCGATCAGGGCGCGCACGTCCGTGGGGTGCATGCCGTTGCGGTGCGCGAACCGGGCGCTGTGCAGGCCGAGTTCGACGGTGACGGCGCGCAGCAGGTGGACGATCTCCAGCTCCGGCCCCGGGGCGGGGCCGGACGGGGCGGGCGGGGTGGACACGCGGAGCCTCCCGGCTATCATCTCGCTCGGCGAATATCTTGCTGAGCGAGATGATAGGGGGCGGCGCCATGGCCGGACACGACCGTGCGGCATACCGGGTTGCGTACGACAAGGTGATGGCGAAGTGGCCCGCCGACCGCGAGGCGCTGACCGTCGCCACGCCCTTCGGCGAGGCCCACGTCACCGTCTGCGGCCCGCGCGACGCGCCGCCGCTGGTCCTGCTCCCGGGCGGCGGAGGGGCGACCTCCGCCTCCTGGTACGCACAGGCCGCCGACCTCTCCCGGATCCGCCGGGTGCACGCCGTGGACCTGCCCGGCGCCCCCGGGCTGAGCCGGGCCGGCGACCGCCACCCCCGTACGGTCGCCGACCTGGCCGACTGGCTGGACGCCGTCCTGGACGGCCTCGGCGTGGCCGTCACCGACCTCGGCGGCCACTCCTACGGCGGCTGGATCGCCCTGCACCACGCGCTGCGCGCGCCCGCGCGGGTGCGCCGTCTGTTCCTCCTGGACCCGACCCAGTGCTTCGCCGGGTTCAAGACGGCGTACCTGCTGCACGCGCTGCCGATGCTGCTGCGGCCCGCGCCCCGGCGGATCCGCGCCTTCCTGGAGTGGGAGACCGGGGGAGCGGCGCTCGACCCCGACTGGCTGGCCCTCCAGGAGGCCGCCGCCGGCTTCCCGGCCGCGAAACCGGTGACCGAACCCCGGCCCGAGCCCGACGCGCTGCGCGCCCTCGGGGTGCCGGTCCTGCTGCTCGTGGCCGCGAACAGCAGGACCCACGACCCTCATGAGGTGGTGGCGCGGGCCGGTGCGCTGCTGCCGCACGTGGAGACGGCCGTCCTGCCGGACGTCTCCCACCACGCGCTGCCGCAGACGGCACCGCCGGCCCTGATCCGCCACCTCACCGGCTTTTTGTCGGCTCCCTGAACCTCACCCCACCTTCTCGATCACCGCGCGCCGGATGAGGAACTTGCCCGGTTCCCGGACCTGTTCGAAGGCGGCGTTGTTCAGCAGGACGCAACTGCCGGAGACGGACGTCACCTTCACCGTGGTGGACTTGTTGTTGTCCAGGTTGGTGACCTTCAGGGTCGTCCCCGCCGGGAACTGGTTGCTGGACGCGGCCGGGGCGCCGCCCTCGCCGGAGAGCGTCACGGTGGAGCCCTTGCAGACCTGCTCACCGGCCGCCTGCTGACCGGCACCGGCACCCTGCTGGGCGTCACCGGCCTGCTGACCGGCACCCTGCTGGCCCGCGGCCTGCCCGGCGTCGCCGCCCTGCGCCGCCTGGGAGCCCTGAGCCGACTCCCCAACGGTGCAACCGGACGCCTTCTGCTGGACCTTGATCTGCTCGATGACCGCCTGCCGGTTGGCGATCCGGGCCGCCGACTGCGCGTCCGGTTTCGCCTTCTGGTCCGCGATGAACCTCTCGTTGTTGCCGAGGGCCGTGGCCAGCCCCTGGCAGACGGTCGAGTCCCCGGCGGACAGCGTCTTGGCGTTCTGCGGGCTCTGCGCGGCGTTCGAGGTGGACGCCAGGGCGAACGCCCCACCGCCCGCCACCGCCGCGGCGCTGACGAGCAGCGCGAGCTTCTTCTTCGTACCGAGAGTTCTCCTGCGCGACATGCGCGCCTCCTGAAGAGGTAGGGGAGCGTACGCCGCTATGTACGAGATACCGAACGAGGTTACTCAGCGGTTACAGGAGTCAGTGAAGTGACCTGCGTCACGCCGCAGTTGACCTGCCCTCAGCCCTTGCCGCTGTGGGAGAGGGCCTCGCGTACGGCCTCCTCACTGCGGGCCACCAGCGTCGTGCCGTCGTCCGCCGTGATGATCGGGCGCTGGATCAGCTTGGGGTGCTCGGCGAGCGCCGCGATCCAGCGGTCCCGCGCGCTGTCGTCCCGCGGCCACTCCTTGAGCCCCAGCTCCTTGGCGACCGGCTCCTGGGTGCGGGTGATGTCCCACGGTTCGAGCCGCAGCCGGTCGAGCACGGCCCTGATCTCGTCGGCGCTCGGCACGTCCTCCAGGTAACGCCGGACGGTGTACTCCGCCCCCTCTGCGTCGAGCAGGCTGATCGCGCTGCGGCACTTGGAACACGCGGGGTTGATCCAGATCTCCATGCCGCACACGGTACGCGAAAACCGTTCGGCACCCCCGTCACTGGAGCCCCGAAAGCCCTTGTGGCCAGGGGCTTTTGTCAGTGGTGGCCCGTAGAATAGAAGCAGTGTTCGAGGGTGCGCGCCGGACCCCGGTGCGTGCCCTGACCGCGACAGGAGGATGCCTGTGCCCGCTGCCGCCCTGAAGCCGAAGCCGTTGCCGACCCAGTCCACCGCCACCCGTCCCGTGCTGTTCGACTCGCCCTACGAGCCCGTGGCGAAGCGACCGCTGCCGGCCGGACGGCCGCGCGAGTGGTACGTCGCCCACAACCGGCGTCTGAAGGCCATGCGCCTGGCCATAGCCCTGCTCGACTCCGGGGTGTATCTCCCGGGCCAGGCCCGGAACGAGACGATCCGCAGCACGGCGGAGCGGATCGGGATGCGCCCGCCGTCCGACACCACCTGCCACATGGTGCGGGCACTGATGCGGTACGCGCGCTGAGCCGGCCCTGACGCCGGGTGCCCCGCGTCACCGGCGCGGGGCACCCGGCACCGTCACGCCGTCAGCTCCCGCTCCAGCGGCGTCCGGAAGCGCGGGGTGATCCGGGCGGCGCCCAGCCAGGCGCGCAGGCGTTCCGCCTCCACGGCGACCTCCGCCGCGGCCTCCCGGCGGACGCCCTCCTCGGGGATCCGCCAGACGATCTCGCCGTCCGCGCGCTGGGCCCAGCCCCCCACCACGCGGCCGTTCCACCACACCGTCGGACCGACGTTGCCGCTGCGGTCGAAGAGCAGGGGACGCAGCGCCGGGTCCAGATACCAGTCCCGCTGCTGCCACGCCATGGCCGTGGGATCCAGGGCGGGCAGCAGTGCCGCCCAGGGCGCGCCGGGAGCCGCCACCGGCTCCGCGTCCCCGGCACCGACGTATCCGGTGCCCTCGTCCAGGCGGACCTCCTCGGCGCCGATCGCCGCCAGCGCGCGGCGGACCTCCCTGACCGGCCAGCCCGTCCACCACTTCAGGTCCGCCTCGGTCGCCGGGCCGCACGCCCGCAGCCAGTGGCGCAGCAGGGCCGCCTGGGCCTCGGCCGCGTCCAGTTCGGGGTGGGGCGGCGCCGGCGCCCAGCGGAACTGGCTCGACGTCCAGGAGCCGAGCGGGCGGCCCCGGACCACCTTGCCCTCCAGGCCCAGCACGCGCAGCAGGCGGGTCGAGACCGTGTGGACGCCCTCGTAGCTCTTCCCGGCCGCGTGGACGAACCGCTCGCGCAGGCGGGGCTCGTCAGCCGCCAGCTCCGCCGCCGTCGCCTGGCCGCGCCGGGCCAGCGCGGCGAGCGCGGCCTCCTCGACCTCCGCCAGCCAGGCCGCGTCCGGGGCACCCGCGCTCGCCATGTCCCGCAGCAGGGCCGCGCGCTCCCGGGCGGCCACCACGAGGCCCGTCGAGGCGTGGACGACGGCCGTCAGGTCCGCCGGGAACACGAAGACCGTGTGGCGCATGCCGTGCATCCGCACCAGCGTGCGGTCCTCGTACAGCGCCCGCTCCGTCTCCCGTACCGCCTTCGCCGGGTCGGTCAGCCGGGCGGCCACCGCCAGGTGCACGGTCGCCGGGTCCGAGCCGTGCAGGGCGACCAGGGAGGCCGCGACGTCCTCGGGTGCCGCCGCCCGTGCCGCCCCGGCCAGCCGGTGCCGCACCGCCAGCCGCGCCTGCCGCTCCGCCACGCCGATGTACCGCCGTTCCTCCGCCATACCGCTCTCCCCTCCGGCTCACGATGCGTCCTCGCCATGGTCGCCGGTGCCACTGACAACGCGCGCGGGACCGGGCAGGGCCGGCGCCGGCCGGCACCGGCGCCCCGAAAAACCGGGTGCACCCCTCGTGACGGCCTCCCTACGCTGGGCAAACGGAAGCAAATCCCCTCGACTCACCCGCGGAGGTCCGTCATGCGTGGCATTCTCGCGACCGGGACCGTCGTCCTGGTGATCCTCGGAATCGGACACCACCTCTGGTGGCTCGCGGCCGTGGCCCTGCTGTATCTGTACGCGACGCACGGCCGTGGCTCGCCCGGCACCACCCCGCCCACCGGAACCGGCACCGGCGCGGTGCCCGACAGCTACCGGGCGTACCGGGACCGCCGGGACCGGCAGGCCAGGTGGGAGCGCCGCTACCGCCGCGAGCGGCCCTTCGAGGCCCGGCGGCAGGAGCGGGAGAAGAGCCGGAAGTGAGCGGGCGCGGGGGCGTCGCCGGCCGTCACAGGCCGGGGGCGCCCCACACCGGGAACCAGCGGCCCAGGTCCTGCTCGATCCGCAGGTCGTTGTCGAGCGTGGCCTTCAGCTGGAGCTCCAGCGCGGTGTCCCGCCGCTCGGCGGCACCGGGCAGCGGGGCGAACGGGTAGAACGTGCCGCGCTTGTAGAGGTAGACGAGCGCCAGCTTCCGGCCGGTGCCGTCCGTGAACCCGGCGAGCGAGCACAGCAGCTGCGGGCCGAAGCCGTTGACCTCCAGCGAACTGTTCACCGCGTGCAGGTCGTTGACCAGCTCGGGCAGCTGGTCGGGGGAGCGCTGGGACACCAGCCAGGAGTAGCCGTAGGCGTCCCGGCGCAGCTCCACCGGCGGGCCGGTCCGGTCGGTGTCCGCGTCCAGCAGCGCCTGCACCTCACGGTGCATCTGCTCGAAGGCCGCGCCCTCCACCGTGGCGAAGCACACCGCCCCGCCCCCGGTCGGCGTGAAACCCGCCGCCGCCTCCAGCGTCACGGCCGCCGACGGCAGCGCGAACAGCTGGTCGAGATCGGGCGCGACCGGCTTCGTACGGCCCAGCAGGATGTCCAGCAGCCCCACCGGTCAGCCCGCCTTCCCCGGGGTGGCGGCCTCACCCAGCTCCGCCGAGATCCGGCCCAGCTGCTCCAGCCGCTGCTCCAGGGTCGGGTGCGTGGAGAAGAACCGCTCGATGCCGGGCTCCCGGCCGGTCGCCGGGGTGAAGTAGAACGCGTTGAACGCCTGGGCCGTGCGCAGGTCCTTGGTGGGGATGCGCGCGATCTCCCCGGACACCTTGGTGAGCGCCGCCGCCAGCGCCGAGGGCCGGCCGGTCAGATGCGCCGCGGCCCGGTCGGCCGCCAGCTCCCGGTACCGGGACAGCGACCGGATCAGCAGGAAGCTGATCGCGTACACGGCCGCCGAGACGCCCAGGACCGCGGCGAAGACGGCGGCGGTGTTCTGGTCCCGGCGGCCCGAGCCGAAGACCTGGGAGTAGAAGGCGAACCGCACGATCAGGCCCGCGAGCACCCCGAGGAACGACGCGACGGTGATCACGGCGACGTCCTTGTGCCGCACGTGCGACAGCTCGTGCGCGATCACGCCCTCCAGCTCCGCCGGGTCCAGCCGGCGCAGCAGCCCGGTGGTCACGCAGACCACCGCGTGCTCGGCGCTGCGCCCGGTCGCGAACGCGTTCGGCATGTCCATCTCGGACACGGCGACCACCGGCTTGGGCAGGTCCGCGATCGCGCACAGCCGGTCGACCACGGCGTGCAGCCCGGGATACTCCTCCCGCTCCACGACCCGCCCGCGCATGGCGAACATCGCGATCCGGTCGGAGAACCAGAACTGCGCCACGAACAGCGCCCCGATCAGAACGGCGACCAGCACCCAGGACTTCAGCAGCACGATCAGCGCGGCGACGAAACCCACGTACAGCAGCCCGAGCAGGAACAGCGTGAGACCCATGCGCACGGTCAGCCGCCGATCGCTCCGGAACCGGCTCTGCATCTTGCATCACCCCGCAGTCAGGCACTCGTCCCGCTGTCCAGTGTGCACCTGCCGACTCCCATGAAGTGGTCCGGAACCGCTCTAGGCGGGGCAAAGGGTCAGTACGGAGAGCGCATCTGCGCGTACCCCAGCAGCACGATGACCGCGGCCACGCAGCCGAGCACCACGGCCGTCGAGACCCAGGAGGACCGGCGCGGCACCGGGTCCGGGTCGGCACGGAAGGGCGCCGGCGCCGGCGGGTTCTCCTTCCAGCGGGCGGCGAGCATCCGGGCCCGGGCGGAGGGCTCCTTGTGCTCGGCGGAGTTCGCCCAGGTGTGATCGAACTCGCGTTCCCAGTCGTCCTGTTCCGCCATCCCCGTTCAACCTCTCTCGTCCGGCACGGTCGGGAAGGATGATCTCCCGACAATAGGAAGCATGGGAAGCGGGAAAGGTTGCACGGGCTCACGAGCCGGTCGGCCGCGGCGGCGCACACGGCTCCGGTACTCCGTGGTGCGCCCGCGCACGCCGAGGCCCCGCCGCTCCCGGGGGAGCGGCGGGGCCTCGGTCCGGCGCCTCGGCGCGTCTGTCACACGTCGAAGTACAGCTCGAACTCGTGCGGGTGCGGACGCAGCTGGAGCGGGGCGATCTCGTTGGTGCGCTTGAAGTCGATCCACGTCTCGATCAGGTCGGACGTGAACACGTCGCCCTGGAGGAGGAACTCGTGATCGGCCTCCAGCGCGTCGAGGACGGCGCCGAGGGAGGTCGGGACCTGGGCGACGTTCGCGTGCTCCTCGGGAGCCAGCTCGTACAGGTCCTTGTCGATCGGCTCGGCCGGCTCGATCTTGTTCTTGATGCCGTCCAGGCCCGCGAGGAGCAGGGCCGAGAAGGCCAGGTACGGGTTGCCGGAGGAGTCGGGCGCGCGGAACTCGACGCGCTTGGCCTTCGGGTTGGAGCCCGTGATCGGGATGCGCATCGCGGCGGAGCGGTTGCGCTGCGAGTACACCAGGTTGATCGGCGCCTCGAAGCCCGGCACCAGACGGTGGTAGGAGTTCACCGTCGGGTTGGTGAAGGCCAGCAGCGACGGGGCGTGCTTGAGGATGCCGCCGATGTAGTAGCGGGCGGTGTCCGACAGGCCCGCGTAGCCGGCCTCGTCGTAGAACAGCGGGTCGCCGTTGCTCCACAGCGACTGGTGCACGTGCATGCCCGAGCCGTTGTCACCGAAGATCGGCTTCGGCATGAAGGTCGCGGTCTTGCCGTTGCGCCAGGCGACGTTCTTCACGATGTACTTGAAGAGCTGCAGGTCGTCGGCGGCGGCGAGCAGGGTGTTGAACTTGTAGTTGATCTCCGCCTGGCCGGCCGTGCCGACCTCGTGGTGCTGGCGCTCGACCTTCAGGCCGGACCGCTCCAGCTCCAGGGAGATCTCGGCGCGCAGGTCGGCGAAGTGGTCGACCGGGGCGACCGGGAAGTAGCCGCCCTTGTAGCGGACCTTGTACCCGCGGTTGTTCTCCAGGGCGCCGGTGTTCCAGGCGCCGGCCTCGGAGTCGATGTGGTAGAAGGACTCGTTCGCGGAGGTGGCGAAACGGACGCTGTCGAAGACGTAGAACTCGGCCTCGGGACCGAAGTACGCGGTGTCCGCGATCCCGGTCGACGCCAGGTACGCCTCCGCCTTCTTCGCCACGTTGCGCGGGTCACGGGAGTACTGCTCGCCCGTGATCGGGTCGTGGATGAAGAAGTTGATGTTGAGGGTCTTGTCACGGCGGAACGGGTCCACACGGGCGGTGGACAGGTCGGCACGCAGAGCCATGTCGGACTCGTGGATGGCCTGGAAACCACGGATCGACGATCCGTCGAAGGCAAGCTCCTCGTCCGGGTCGAACGCCTCAACGGGCACCGTGAAGTGCTGCATGACGCCCGGCAGGTCGCAGAAGCGGACGTCGACGAACTTGACGTCCTCGTCCGCGATGAACTTCTTGGCCTCGTCGGCGTTCTGGAACATCCAGCTCCTCCTACTCCCGACCGTCCTCGCCGGGGTGGTAGATCGTTCGTGCGGCCAGTGCGGTGGCACACGCTGGTCTCGACCCTAGGGACGGGTGATTTCTCGGGCGTGACCCATTTGTTTCGCAGAAGTTAACCGGCCACGTGTCCACCGTAGCCCCGACACACCCCTGTGCGTAGTGCCCGAAACCGGGCACAGTACCGTGGGGGCGTGGACAACAGGCAGGCAATCGGATCGTGGCTCTCCGGGCCGCGCGCGGCCATGGAAGAGGCGGGCGCCGACTTCGGATACCGGGGCGAACAGCTCGGTCTCCCGGAGCACGGCCCGAACTCGATCGCACGGCCGGGACGGCGCCTCGGCGCACTCGCCGTGGACTGGGCGCTGTGCGTCCTGATCGCATACGGCCTGATCACCGACGGCTATCGCGCCCCTGCGACGAGCAACTGGGCGCTCGGCGTCTTCTTCGTCCTGAGCGTCCTGACCGTCGGCACCGTCGGCTTCACCCCCGGCAAGCGCCTCTTCGGCATCCGCGTCGTCGCCCTCCGGACGGGCACGGTCAGCCCGGGGCGCGCCCTGCTGCGCACCGTCCTGCTGTGCCTCGCGGTCCCCGCCCTCATCTGGGACCGCGACGGCCGCGGCCTGCACGACCGGCTCGCGGGGACGGTCGAGGTACGGATCTGACCGTGTGGTCCCGGGGGCCCGGCACGCGCCCGGGTGACCCCGGGCCCCCGCGGAGTACGACTGCGCCGCGGTGGATCGCGCGCACGCGGCGCATGACCCCGCGCCTGCCGGTCAGGCGGTACGGGGCCCTGCGACCCGCGCTCGTGCAGTACGTGCCCTGCCGCCGCTCACGCCGTTCACTTCGTCCGTGGCCCAGCGCCCGCCGCACCACGGCGCGCGGCTCCGCGCCCCTCTCCGGGCGTCACAGCGTCGGGCTCCCGCCGGCACATCCGTTGCGCCGGACCCAGCGTTCACCCTCCGCGACACCGCGACCGACGACCGCCCTCCGCAGCGGACGGTACGGCCCCGCCGTGGAGCCGCACGGGGATGCGGCACCCGGCGGCGGCACCTCGGCGCCGGGCACTGCCGCAGCCCTGCGGACGCCGTGCCCAGCGGTCACCCCTTCCGCAGCACCGTCGCCAGTACGTCCCGCAGCTCCGCCTCCGCATCGGGCGCGGCGCCCGGCGCGCGCCAGGCCACGAACCCGTCCGGCCGTACCAGCACCGCGCCGTCGGCCGTCGTGCCGTGCAGGGCCGCCCAGTCGGAGCCGGCTGCGGGACCGTCCCCGTCGTAGGTGAGGTCGGCGTCCGCGCCCGTACCGATGCGGTACGCCTCCAGGCGTACGCCGTCCGTGCGGGCGATCCGCCGGGCGGCGGCGTGCCAGGCCCCGCCCGCGGCCGACCCGGCGTCGCAGAGCAGCACCAGCGACCGCTCGTAGAGGTCGATCGTGGAGATCCGTTCGCCCGCGCGGCGCAGCCACAGGTGCGGGGCCCGGCTGCCCGGGTCCGCGGTCAGCCGTACCCCGTCGGGCACGACCGGCTGGGCGGGGTCCGCGCCGATGACGGCGCCCTCCAGGTAGCGGTAGGCGAGGACGACGGGGAGGATGCCGCTGCGCGGGCCGCCGCCGACGCCGGGCG
The DNA here is from genome assembly GCF_040609555.1 of Streptomyces sp. NPDC004658. Lineage (NCBI taxonomy): Bacteria > Bacillati > Actinomycetota > Actinomycetes > Kitasatosporales > Streptomycetaceae > Streptomyces > Streptomyces sp. NPDC004658. The sequence goes on along the minus strand of NZ_JBEXKG010000061.1, from coordinate 24,953 downwards.
TGGGCGCGAAGCCGGGGTGGCTGTGCTCCACCGAGCGGGCCGAGGCGCGGGCGCTGGTCGCGAGGGCGACGGGCCGGCGCTCGGAGTCGTACGTCTCCAGCAGGCCGGGGCCGGCCCAGCCGTCGAGGACGGCGGACAGCTTCCAGGCCAGGTTGTGGGCGTCCTGGATGCCCGTGTTGGAGCCGAAGGCGCCGGTCGGGGACATCTCGTGGGCGGAGTCGCCGGCCAGCAGCACCCGGCCCGCCGTGTACCGCTCGGCGACGCGTTCGGCGGCCCGCCAGGACGCCTTTCCGGTGATCTCGACGTCCAGGTCGGGGACGCCGACGGCCAGCCGGATGTGCCGCTGGAGCCGCTCCTCCGTGAACTCCTCCAGCGTCTCGCCCTGCTCCGGGTGCCAGGGTGCGTGGAAGACCCAGTGCTCCTTGTTGTCGACCGGCAGCAGGGCGCCGTCGGCCTCCGGGTTGGTCAGGTAGCAGCAGATGAAGTGCCGGTCGCCGACCGTCTCGGCGAGCAGCTTGGACCGGAAGGTGACGCTCACGTTCGCGAAGAGGTCGCCGGGTCCGCTCTGCCCGATGCCGAGCCGCCGCCGGACCGGGCTGCGCGGCCCGTCGCACGCCACCAGGTAGTCCGCCCGGACCTTGTACAGCTCGTCGCTGTCCCGGTCCCGGACCAGCGCCGTCACTCCTTCGGGGTCCTGCTCGAAGCCCTCCATCTCGTGGAAGTACCGCAGGTCCCCGCCGAGCGCGCGGGCGCTCTTCAGCAGTACCGGCTCCAGGTCGTTCTGGCTGCACAGGCACCAGGTCGTCGGACTGAACTTCGCCAGCCCGCCGCCCGGGTCGATGTGCTTGAACAGCCATTCGCCGGCGTCGCCGACCAGCGTCGGCGTCTGGAGGATGCCGTGGTTGGCCGCGAGGAGCGAGGCCGCCGCCTTGATGTCCGGCTCGATGCCGGCCACCCGGTACAGCTCCATCGTGCGCAGGTTGTTGCCGCGGCCACGCGGGTGGATCGAGGTCCCGGAGTGCCGCTCGACGAGCATGTGGGGTACGCCGAGACGGCCCAGGAACAGGGAGAGGGACAGGCCCACCAGCGAACCGCCCACGACGAGGACGGGCACCTGGTGATCGGCTTTCTGCTGCATCAAGGCTCCAGAGGCAGGGGTGGGGATGTGAGGCGCGTTGCTGTTTCTGTGCCCTCTGGGACGGCTTTCGCGTGCTCAATCACCCACGTGGTTCACGCGAGTCGCGCGTTGTGCGGGAAGCGGCACAGGATCAAGAAGCGCTGACGTCGCGTCATCGGCGGCCGGCGTTCGCCTCTGCCCCCGTGAAGGAGATGCGCAGCATGACCACCTTGTCGGAAAAGATGTCGGACCAGTCGACGCGTGAGGTGTCGAAGAGGGTCTCCCAGTCCGTGTTCGACGGCTCCCGTCTCCGGGTCGTCCTGCTCGTGGACGTCCACGACGGCGCCCAGCAGCAGTTCCTGGAGGCCTACGAGCAGCTGTGCAACCAGGTGGCGCAGGTGCCCGGCCACGTCAGCGACCAGCTGTGCCAGTCGATCGAGAACCCCTCCCAATGGCTCATCACCAGTGAGTGGGAGAGCGCCCCGCCGTTCCTCACCTGGGTGAACAGCGAGGAGCACGTGCGGATGGTGGAACCGCTGCACAGCTGCGTCCGGGACACCCGGTCGCTGCGGTTCCACATCGTCCGCGAGACCGGCGGCGAGCCGGCCGGGGCCGCGTCGCGGCGCCGTCTCCAGGCGTCCCCGCGGATCGGGGACGGCGTGATCCGGCACGCGCTGACCTTCACGGTCAAGCCGGGCAGCGAGGAGAAGGTCGCGAAGATCCTCGCGGACTACGCCTCGCCCCAGGCGCGGGTCGACGAGAACACCCGGCTGTGCCGCACCTCCCTGTTCATGCACGGCAACCGGGTCGTGCGGGCCATCGAGGTGCGCGGCGACCTGCTCGCGGCGCTGCGGCACGTCGCCCGGCAGCCCGAGGTGCGGGCCGTCGAGGAGGCCATCAACCCCTATCTGGAGCAGGAGCGGGACCTGAACGACCAGGAGTCCGCGCGGGTGTTCTTCACCCGGGCGGCGTTGCCGGCCGTGCACCACGTCACCGCGGACGAGCTGACCGAGGGCGAGCGGCAGGCGCTGTACTACCCGGCCCGGCCGGACTGCGGGATGCGGCTGGCGGAGCTGCTCGCCCAGCAGGACGAGGCGGAGGCGGCGGACCCGGACAGCCCGGTGCTGCGCAGCACGATCTTCCAGCGCGACGACGTCGTCGTCCGGCTGATCGACGTACGTCCCGGGGCGGACGCCCGCGCCCTGCTGCCGGAGCCCGGTCGCCAGGCCGCCCTGAGCACCCTGCTGGACGGCGAGCCCGTCGGCATGGACCTCGTCACCGACCGCCGCTCGCCGGACGCCTGAGCCCGGCAGGCCAGCACACCAACGGAGGAACGTCGTGATCAAACCCCTTCCGAAGATCGTGGACCTGAGCGAGATCGAGCCCAACACCCGGCGCGGGGGTGATCTGCGCGCCATGCTCACCCCGGCCACGGTGGGCTCCACCAGCGGCTTCATGGGCGTGGCCATCGTGCAGCCCGGCGACCGCATCGGCGAGCACTACCACCCCTACTCCGAGGAGTTCGTGTACGTCCTGTGCGGGCAGCTGGAGGTGGACCTGGACGGCGAGCCGCACCCGCTGCGCCCCGAGCAGGGGCTGATGATCCCCATCAACATGCGGCACCGCTTCCGCAACGTCGGCAACGTGGAGGCGCGGATCGTCTTCCACCTGGGCCCGCTGGCCCCCCGGCCGGCCCTCGGCCACGTCGACACCGAGGAGACGGAGGCCGTCGCCGTCGCCGCCGATCCGGCCGACCGGGCACGGGTCGGCTCATGAACCGGCGCGTGGCGGTCACCGGCATAGGCGTCGTCGCCCCGGGAGGGATCGGCGTACCGGCGTTCTGGGACCTGCTCGCCGAGGGCCGTACCGCGACGCGGGGCATCACGTTCTTCGACCCGACCGGGCTCAGGTCCCGGATCGCCGCCGAGTGCGACTTCGACCCCGCCGCGTACGGCCTGGACGCCGAACAGGTCGAACGGGCGGACCGGTACATACAGTTCGCCCTGGTCGCCGGCGAGGAGGCGGTCCGGGACTCCGGGCTCGACCTGGAGCGGGAGGACCCCTGGCGGGTCGGTGTCTCCGTGGGCACCGCCGTCGGGGGCACCACCCGGCTGGAGCACGACTACGTCCTGGTCAGCCATCGCGGGCAGCGCTGGGACGTCGACCACACCGAGGCGGAGCCGCAGCTGCACCGGGCGTTCTCGCCGAGCACCGTGGCCTCCGCGGTGGCGGAACGTTTCGGCGCCCAGGGTCCCGTGCAGACCGTGTCCACCGGCTGCACCTCGGGACTCGACGCGGTCGGGTACGCCTTCCACACCGTCCAGGAGGGCCGCGCCGACATATGCATCGCGGGAGCCTCGGACTCTCCGATCTCCCCGATCACCATGGCCTGCTTCGACGCGATCAAGGCCACCTCACCGAACAACGACGACCCCGCGCACGCCTCCCGCCCCTTCGACAACAACCGTGACGGCTTCGTCATGGGCGAGGGCGGCGCGGTGCTCGTCCTGGAGGAACTGGAGCACGCCCGGGCCCGCGGTGCCCACGTGTACTGCGAGTTCGGCGGCTACGCCACCTTCGGCAACGCCTACCACATGACCGGCCTGACCAAGGAGGGCCTGGAGATGGCGCGGGCCATCGACACCGCCCTCGACCAGGCGCGTCTCGACCCCACGGCGATCGACTACGTCAACGCGCACGGCTCCGGCACCCGGCAGAACGACCGCCACGAGACGGCGGCCGTGAAGCGGGCGCTCGGCCACCACGCCTACGACACCCCGATGAGCTCCATCAAATCCATGGTGGGGCACTCCCTCGGGGCGATCGGCGCCATCGAACTCGTCGCCTGCGTCCTGGCCCTCGCCAAACAGGTCGTCCCGCCGACCGCGAACTACGAGATCCCCGACCCCGAGTGCGACCTGGACTACGTCCCGCGCGTCGCCCGCGAACGGAAGCTGACCAGCGTGCTGTCCGTGGGCAGCGGGTTCGGCGGCTTCCAGTCCGCGGTGATCCTGACCCGGCCGAGGGAGTGAGGACACGATGAGCGAACCGCAGGACCGGCACGCGGCCATCACCGGCATCGGGGTGGTCGCGCCCAACGGGACCACCACCGGCACCTTCTGGAAGGCCACCCAGGAGGGCCTCAGCGTCCTCGACCGGGTCACCCGCGAGGGCTGCGAGCACCTTCCCCTCAAGGTGGCCGGTGAGGTCCGCGCCTTCGAACCGGCCGCCACGATCGAGGAGCGCTTCCTCGTCCAGACCGACCGGTTCACGCACTACGCCATGGCCGCGGCCGACTTCGCACTGGACGACGCCCGGCTCGCGCTGGCCGACACCCCCGACGCGCCGTACTCCATCGGCGTCGTCACCGCGGCCGGGTCCGGCGGCGGCGAGTTCGGCCAGCGCGAACTCCAGCAACTGTGGGGCAAGGGAAGCCGGTTCGTCGGGCCGTACCAGTCCATCGCCTGGTTCTACGCGGCGAGCACCGGCCAGGTGTCCATCCGCCGCGGCTTCAAGGGACCCTGCTCGGTCGTCGCCTCCGACGAGGCCGGCGGCCTGGACGCCCTCGCCCACGCGGCACGGGCCGTGCGGCGCGGCACCGACGTGATCGTGGCAGGCTCCACCGAGGCGCCCCTCGCGCCGTACTCGATGGTCTGCCAGCTCGGCTACGAGGAACTGAGCCGGGAGACGGACCCGTCCCGGGCCTACCGCCCGTTCACGGACGGGGCCTGCGGGTTCGTGCCCGCCGAGGGCGGCGGGATGCTCGTGGTCGAGGCGGCCGGCGCCGCCCGGGCCCGCGGCGCCGGCATCAAGGCCGTCGTCGCCGGCCACGGGGCCACCTTCACCGGCGCCTCCCGCTGGGACCGGTCCCGGGACGGGCTCGCCCAGGCCGTCCGCCAGGCCCTGGAGGAGGCCGGCTGCGCCCCCGAGGAGGTCGACGTCGTCTTCGCCGACGCCCTCGGGGTACCGGAGGCCGACCGGGCGGAGGCCCTGGCGATCGCCGACGCCCTCGGCGCGCACGGCACCCGGGTGCCGGTCACCGCCCCCAAGACCGGGATCGGCCGGGGGTACTGCGCGGCCCCCGTGCTGGACACCGCGGCGGCCGTGCTCGCGATGGAGCACGGCCTGATCCCGCCGACGCCGAACGTCTTCGACGTCTGCCACGAACTCGACCTCGTGACCGGCAGCGCCCGCGCCGCCGAACTGCGGACGGCGCTGATCCTCAGCCGCGGACTCATGGGGTCGAACTCGGCGCTGGTGCTGCGACGCGGCACCGCGCAGTGAGCACAGAGAAGGAGGAGAGCACATGCCCCAGATCACCGTGGAAGAACTCGCCGCGCTGATGAAGAAGGCCGCCGGCGTGACCGTCAGCCCGCAGCAGCTCAAGGAGAAGCCGGACACCGGCTTCGACGTCCTCGGCGTCGACTCGCTCGGCCTGCTCGGCATCGTCGGCGAGCTGGAGAACACGCACGGCACCCCGATGCCGGTCGACGCCGAGCGCTGCAAGACACCCCAGCAGTTCCTCAACCTCGTCAACAGCACCCTGATGGCAGGAGCCTGACATGGCAGGACACACCCAGAACGAGATCACCATCGCCGCCCCGCTGGACCTGGTCTGGGACATGACCAACGACCTGGAGCGCTGGCCCCAGCTGTTCAGCGAGTACGCGTCGGTGGAGCTCCTGAAGAAGGAGGGCGACAAGACGACGTTCCGGCTCACCATGCACCCGGACGAGAACGGCACCGTCTGGAGCTGGGTCTCCGAGCGCGAGCCGGACCGCGCCACCCGCACCGTCAAGGCCCGCCGGGTGGAGACCGGGCCCTTCGCCTACATGAACATCCACTGGCGGTACGAGGAGGTCCCCGCCGGCACCCGGATGGTCTGGACCCAGGACTTCGAGATGAAGCCGGACGCGCCGGTTGACGACGACTGGATGACCGACAACATCAACAAGAACTCGAAGATCCAGCTGGACCTCATCCGGCAGAAGATCGAGAAGGCGGCGGCCGGCGAGCGGCCCGCCCCGGCCCTGGCCGACTGAGCCGGACGACAGGAGACGACCGTGCACCAGGCCCTGATCGTCGCCCGCATGGCCCCGGGCTCCGCTCCCGACATCGCCAAGGTGTTCGCGGAGTCCGACCGCGGAGAGCTGCCGCACCTCGTCGGAGTCGTCCGGCGCAGCCTCTTCCAGTTCGGCGACGTGTACATGCACCTCATCGAGTCCGAGCGGGAGCCGGGTCCGGCCATCGCCAAGGTCACCTCGCACCCCGAGTTCAAGGAGGTCAGCGAGCGACTGTCGGCGTACGTCAGCGCGTACGACCCTCAGACCTGGCGGTCCCCGAAGGACGCCATGGCGGAGCGCTTCTACCTCTGGGAGCGCGAGCCCGGCGCCTGAGCCCCGAGGCCGGACCACCGGTGCCGGGCCCGCGTCCGACGCGGACCCGGCACCGGTGTGCTCGCGGGGGAGTCGCTCACGCGGGGACGACGCAGTCGAACGCGTGCAGATAGGGGTTGACCGGCCGGATGTCGCGGACCGCCAGGCCCGCCGCCTCCAGTCGGCTGACCATGCTGTCGGTGGTGTGCTTGGCCCCGCCGACGTTCAGGAGCAGCAGCAGGTCCATGGCCGTGCTGAACCGCATCGACGGGGTGTCGTCGACGAGGTTCTCGATCACCACCACCCGGGTGCCGGGGCCGCCCGCCTCGACCACGTTGCCCAGCAGCCGGGCCGTGGACTCGTCGTCCCACTCCAGGATGTTCTTGATGATGTAGACGTCGGCCTCGACCGGCACCGCCTCCCGGACGTCGCCGGGCACGATCCGCGCGCGGTCGGCGAGGTCGCCGCCCTCGCGCAGCCGGGGCAGGGCGTTCTCCACCACCCGGGGCAGGTCGAGCAGGCTGCCGCGCATCGCCGGGTACTTGTCCAGCAGGCAGGCCACCACATGCCCCTGGCCGCCGCCGACGTCCGCGACCGAGCTGCTGCCGGACAGGTCCAGCAGGGCCGCCACCTCCCGCGCCGACTGCTCGCTGGAGCGGGTCATCGCGCGGTTGAAGACGTCCGCGGACTCGGGGGCGTCCTCGTTGAGGTAGCTGAAGAACTCCTTGCCGTAGAGGTCCTCCACGACGTTCCGGCCGGTGCGCACGGCCTGGTCCAGCAGCGGCCAGGCGTCCCAGGTCCACGGCTCCGTGCACCACAGGGCGATGGCCCGCAGACTGTTCGGGTCGTCCTCGCGCAGCAGCCGGGACATCTCGGTGTGGGCGAACGTCCCGTCCGGCCGCTCGGCGAAGACGCCGTAGCAGGACAGGGCGCGCAGCAGCCGGCGCAGCGGCTTGGGCTCGGCGCGCACCGCGGTGGCCAGGGTCTCCACGGTCATGGGGGCGTCCCCGAGCGCGTCGGCGACGCCCAGCCGGGCGGCGGCGCGGACCGCGGCGGCGCAGGCCGCCCCGAACACGAGCTCGCGCAGCCGCATCGGCGGGGGAGGGGAGGGGGGTGCCCCCGGCTCCGGGGGAGCCGAGGGCGCGCGGGATGGTGCGGTCATGTGCCGCCTTCCTTCCTAGCGTGGATCGGGTACGGCCGTCCGGTCAGCACAGGCCCGCGGGCTTGGAGACCCGGCAGGAGTTGCCGGTGAAGGAGTTGCCCGTCTTGGTGGCTTCCTGGCTGACCAGGTCGGCCGGGGAGTTGTTCGCCAGCCGGTTGTCGACGATCCGGTTCTTCTCGCTCGTGGCGCCCACGAAGCTCCTGAACAGGACGATGCCGCCCGACAGCGGGGACTTGCCCGTGTGGCCCGTGACCCGGTTCCGGGTGACGAGGGCCTTCTCGGTGCCGGTCAGCACGATGCCGGAGCCCTTGAGGTAGGGCAGCCGGGCGGTCTTCGGGCAGTACTTGTTGTTCCGGTCGACCAGGTTGTCGCTGACGGTGAGGGCACCGGCCCGCGGCTTGTTCTCGTCGCCGACGACGAACACGCCCGCGCAGTTGGAGAGGACGTAGTTGCGCGTGACGGCGAGGTTGCGCAGGCGGCGGACGGTGATGCCGATCCGGTTGTCCTCCAGCCGGTTGTGGTCGACCACCGCGCCCTTGCTGTCCGTGGCCCCCTGCTCGGCCTTGACGTTGTTGGCGAGGAACAGCCCGGCGTCCCCGTTGCTCCGGGCGGTGTTGAACCGGAACAGCCCGCGGGTGGAGTGCTCCTGGGCGATGCCCCACTGGCCGTTGCGCTCGGCGATGACGCGCTTGACGGTCAGCCGGTCGGTGCCCATGGAGAACAGGCCGGACTTGGCGAAGCCGGTCACCTTGAGGTCGGAGACGGTGACGCCCCGGAGGGGTTTGTTCTTGCCCCCGATCACGCAGATGCCGTTGCCGTCGGAGAGACAGGTGACGGTGGCCTTCGTGCCGTGCGGCGCGGGCTTGGTCTTCTTCTTGGGGGGCTGGATCACGGTGCCGGGGCCCGCGCCCCGCAGGGTGAGGTTCGCGGTCTTCACCGTGACGCTCTCACGGTAGGTGCCGGCGGACACGAACACGGTGTCGCCGGCCTTGGCGGCGTTGACCGCCTTCTGGATCGACTGACCCGGATACACCACGAAAGTCCTGTGGGCGGCCGACGCCGGAGTGGCGCCGATGAACGTGCCGACCAGGGTCGTGGCGCATGCCAGGTACGCAATGTGTCGTTTTGTCACATTCCGAAGGCTAGGAGCGCATGAGCCGATTACCGGCCGGATACTCCGTTCGGCGGCGTGTCAGGGCCCCGCGTCCCGGAGGAACGCGGGGCCCTGTGTGATCGGTCGCGGCGGTGCGGCCCGAGGAGGCGGTCAGCGGCCTCGCGGCCCACCCTTGGGGAGCTTCATGCCCTTCGGCATGGGGCCCTTCGGCAGCGGCATGTTGCTCATCAGGTCGCCCAGCGCCCGCAGCCGGTCGTTGGTGGCCGTCACCTGGGGGCCGGTCAGAACGCGCGGCAGCTTCAGCATCGTCGTGCGGAGCTTCTTCAGCTCGATCTGGCCCTCGCCGTTGCCGACGATCAGGTCGTGCACCGGTACGTCGGCGACGATGCGGTTCATCTTCTTCTTCTCGGCGGCCAGCAGGCTCTTCACCCGGTTCGGGTTGCCCTCGGCCACCAGCACGATGCCGGCCTTGCCGACGGCCCGGTGCACCACGTCCTGGCTGCGGTTCATCGCCACCGCCGGGGTCGTCGTCCAGCCCCGGCCGATGTTGTCCAGCACGGCCGCGGCGGCGCCCGGCTGGCCCTCCATCTGGCCGAACGCGGCCCGCTCGGCTCGGCGGCCGAACACGATCGCGGTCGCCAGCAGGGCGATCAGCAGGCCGAAGATGCCCAGGTAGACCGGGTGCCCGATCAGGAAGCCGATCGCGAGGAAGACACCGAGGGTGCCGATGCCGACGGCCGCGAGTACAAGACCGATCTTCTTGTCGGCCTTGCGGGTCATCTTGTACGTGAGGGCGATCTGCTTCAGCCGCCCTGCGTTCGCGGCGTCCGCCGCGGTTTCCTTCCTCGCCATGCCACGAAGTCTACGTGCCCCCGGGAGCGCGGACGACGGCAGTGCCCGGCGGGCGGGACGGGCCCGCCGGGGGCGGCGTCAGGACTGGCCGGCGGCCTGGTCCAGGAACCGCTGGGCCTCGACCCGGTCCTTGGCGCGGCGGCGGTCCTCCAGGACGGAGGTCCAGGCGTTGCGGCGGGCGGTGCGCTGGCCGCCGCTCATGAGCAGGGACTCCACGGCGCGGAGGGCGTCGGTGAAGGACGGGATGGCGGTGGCGCGTACGGGTGCGGCCTGCATGATCGAGGTCCCCCCTCTGAGCGATGGAGATACGGGGCGTGATAACAGAGTCACTGATTGGTGTTACCAGGGCGTGACCGACCGGTCAAACACACATGAAGCCTGGATGTGACGGGCTGAAACGCCGACGCGGCCCCGCCGGCGCCCTCATCAGCGAGGACGGTCGGGACCGCGTCGTCTCGGCCATTACTGGTCAGTAAGAACTTGTGCGCGAATTCACACGCGCGGCTCACACCGCCTGGGCGGCGACGTACGCCCCCCGCTTCTCCACGGCCATCTGGTACAGCCGCCCGGCGCGGTAGGAGGAGCGGACCAGCGGGCCCGACATCACACCGGAGAAGCCGATCTGCTCGGCCTCCTCCTTCAGCTCCACGAACTCGTGCGGCTTCACCCAGCGCTCCACCGGGTGGTGGCGCACCGACGGCCGCAGGTACTGGGTGATGGTGACCAGCTCGCAGCCCGCGTCGTGCAGCTGCTTCAGCGCCTCGCTGACCTCCTCGCGGGTCTCGCCCATGCCGAGGATCAGGTTCGACTTGGTCACCAGGCCGTAGTCGCGGGCCTCGGTGATGACCTTCAGGGAGCGCTCGTAGCGGAAGCCGGGGCGGATCCGCTTGAAGATCCGGGGGACCGTCTCGACGTTGTGCGCGAAGACCTCGGGGCGGGAGGCGAAGACCTCCGCCAGCTGCTCCGGGACCGCGTTGAAGTCGGGGGCCAGCAGCTCGACCTTCGTCCGGCCGCCCTCACGGCCGGCCGTCTGCTCGTGGATCTGGCGCACGGTCTCGGCGTACAGCCAGGCGCCGCCGTCCTCCAGGTCGTCGCGGGCGACGCCGGTGATGGTGGCGTAGTTCAGGTCCATGGTGACCACGGACTCGCCCACGCGGCGCGGCTCGTCACGGTCCAGCGCCTCGGGCTTGCCGGTGTCGATCTGGCAGAAGTCACAGCGCCGGGTGCACTGGTCGCCGCCGATGAGGAAGGTCGCCTCGCGGTCCTCCCAGCACTCGTAGATGTTCGGGCAGCCGGCTTCCTGGCACACCGTGTGCAGCCCCTCGCTCTTCACGAGGTTCTGCATCTTCGTGTATTCGGGGCCCATTTTCGCCCGGGTCTTGATCCACTCGGGCTTGCGCTCGATGGGGGTCTGGCTGTTGCGGACCTCAAGGCGCAGCAATCGCCGCCCGTCAGGGCTTGGCATTTGCTTCCCGTCGGGTGCGACTGCGGACACGACCGGCTCCCTGTGACTTCGATTCTTCGGCGTACCCCAGGGTACGCCCGTACTGTGTGCGCTCTGCCGCTGAGGCCAACCCCGCTGTCGCAGGGCGCATTCCCCCGGCGGACGATCAGGCGGACGCCTTCTCGATCACCCGCGGCTTCAGGTCGGCGTTCTCCAGGACGTCCCGCAGGTGCTTCTCGACCACCGGCAGGACCTCCTCGACCGTGATGTCCCGGCCCAGCTCGTTGGCGAGGGAGGTGACGCCGGCGTCCCGGATGCCGCACGGGATGATCCGGTCGAACCAGGCGTTGTCCGGGTTCACGTTGAAGGAGAAGCCGTGCATCGTGACGCCCTTGGCGACCCGGATGCCGATCGCGGCGATCTTCCGGTCCTCACGGCGCTGGCCCGCGTTGGAGGGGGCGTACTCCGGGCCGTTCAGCCGGGGGTCGAACTCCTCGTCGGTCAGCCGCGGGTCGAAGTCCAGGGACAGTCCTCCGAGCGCCGGCCGCTGCTCGACCGGGTCGCCGAGCACCCACACGCCGCTGCGGCCCTCCACGCGGGTGGTCTTCAGGCCGAACTCGGCGCAGGCGCGGATGATCGCCTCCTCCAGCCGCCGCACGTGCGCGACGACGTCCACCGGGCGGGGCAGCTTCTGGATCGGGTAGCCCACCAGCTGGCCCGGTCCGTGCCAGGTGATCTTGCCGCCGCGGTCCACGTCGATGACCGGGGTGCCGTCCAGCGGGCGCTCGCTGTCCTCCGTGCGCCGGCCGGCCGTGTACACCGGGGGGTGCTCCAGGAGGATCACGGTGTCCGGGACCTCGTCGGCGAACCGGGCCGCGTGCACCCGGCGCTGCTCGTCCCAGGCCTCCTGGTAATCGACGGCATCCGCACCGAACCCCATGCGGACGAACCGCAACTCACTCACGGCAAGCGCCTCCCTCAGCGACCGGTGTGTCAGGCGCGTGACGCGCCCTCGCCACTGTACGTCCGACCGGAGTACGTCAGCCCTGCGGGCGTTCCTCACACGATCGGATGAATGCACGGCGAAGTGTGCGACCGCCTGCTCACTCTCCGCTACATTCGCGCCGTTCGTGAGGCCATAAGGGCTGCTCAAAGGCAATCCGGGCACATCGACCGGCCCGGAAGGCAGGAGACCGCACCGCAGATGACGGACCGACCCGCGCAGCGCACCCCCAACCGCCAGCTCGCCGCGCTCATCGCAGAAGCGGGGTTCTCCAACGCGGGTCTGGCCCGTCGCGTCGACCAGCTCGGCCTGGAGCACGGGCTGGACCTCAGATACGACAAGACCTCGGTCACCCGCTGGCTGCGCGGCCAGCAGCCACGCGGTACGACCCCGGCCCTCATCGCCGAGGTCTTCACGCGCCGGCTCGGGCGCCGGCTCACCGCCCAGGACCTCGGCCTGGACGCGTGCGCGCCGGTGTACGCCGGGCTGGAGTTCGCGGCCACCCCCGAGGAGGCCGTCGACATCGTCAGCGGGCTGTGGCGCAAGGACTCCGGCAGCCACGCCGAGCTGCGCAAGATCGCCTTCACCCCGGCGGGGCTCGTGGTGCCCAGCCGGGACTGGCTGATCGGCAAGGCCGACGACCGGGTGGCCCGCGAGCCTGTGCCCCGAGTGCCGCCGCAGGGCCGGCCCGGGGCGGCCAGACCGCCGCAGCCGGCGCCCCTGATTCCGCCGCGGCTGCGGACGCACGCCGAACGCGCCCCCGGCCACAGGGTCACCGGCGGTGACATCGCCGCGCTGCGCTCGGTCGGCGAGCTGTTCCGCACCCTCGACGACCGGTTCGGCGGCGGCCACGCCCGGCAGGCGCTGGTGCGCTACCTGGAGCACGAGTGCGAGCCGATGCTGCGCGGCAGCTACGACGAGCAGACCGGCCGCCGCCTGTTCGCCGCCGCCGCCGACCTGACCCGGCTCGCCGGCTGGACCTCGTACGACATCGCCGCGCACGGGCTCGCCCAGCGGTACTACGTGCAGGCCCTGCGGCTCGCCCAGGCGGCCGGCGACCGGGCCTACGGCTCCTATGTGCTGGTCACCATGAGCCGCCAGGCCGTCTACCTCGGCCACGGCAGGGAGGCCGTGCAGCTGGCCCGGGTCGCCCAGCAGGGGGTCGGCACGGGTGCCCCGCCGGTCGTGCAGGCGCTGCTGCACGCGTCCGAGGCGCGGGCGCACGGCGTGCTGGGGGAGGTGCGGGCGTGCACCGCCGCGCTCGTGCGGGCCGAGCGCGCCCTGGAGGCGGCCCGGCCCGGGGACGAGGTGCCGTACTGGGCCGCGTTCTTCGACGAGGCGCAGCTCGCCGACGAGTTCGGGCACTGCCACCGGGATCTCCAGCAGTTCCGGGCCGCCGCGCAGCACGCCGAACGGTCCCTCCAGCTGCGGGCACCGGCCTACGCCCGCAGCCGCCTGTTCTGCCGGGTCGTCCTCGCCACCGCCCGCCTCGGCCTCGGCGAACTGGACCAGGCGTGCGCGATCGCCGCGGAGGCGGCAGGGCAGGCCGCCGAGATGCGGAGCGCTCGCGCGGTGGAGTACGTCAAGGAGTTCGAGCGGCGGCTGGAGCCCTATCGGGACGCGGCACCGGTGCGGGTGTACCGGGAGAAGGTGGCGGCCCTGGGGTAGTTCCGGTGGTTCGCCGGGTGCCGCGCCGATGGGGCGGAGCGCGCGGTTCCCCGCGTCCCTTCGGGCGCGTTCACGCCGCCCTCGGCATCGTCGGAAGCGGGTCCGCGCTGTGCATCGAACCCGTCGCGCCCAGGTCCGCCAGGATGGCCGACGCGGCCCGGTGCGCCGAGTGCAGGGCGCCCTGGACCGTGCTGGTGTCCCGGTGGTCGCCGCAGACGTACAGGCCGGCCAGGAGGCGCACCGGGCGGCGCAGGTCGTGCGGCGGACGCATGGCGGGCACCGCCTCCGGGGTGTGGTGCACGGCCAGCGTCTCCCAGCGGCGCGTGGAGGTGCCGTAGAGGCGGGAGAGATGGATGCGGACGGCGGTGTCGACGCCCTCCGGAGGGGTGCCCAGCACCGTCGAGGAGATCAGGACCCGGCCGGCCGGCGCCCGGCTCGGGTCCACGTTGCTGAGGACCGCCGTGTGCGCCACCGGCCCGCCCCGGTCGGCGTCCAGCAGCAGCGAGGTGCCCGTCGAGAAGGCCGCCGCCGGCTCGTCCGTGGTGTGGTGCACGACCGTCACGGGGTGGAAGTCCGGCACCCTGAGCCCCGGCAGCAGTTCGGCCGCGGCGCGCGCGTCCGTCGCCAGCAGCACCGCCCGGCAGCGGATCTCCCCGTGCTCGGCGGTCGCCACCGAGGTCGTGGACACCGAGGTGACCCGGACCCCGGTGCGCACGGTGCCCGGCGGCAGTCCCCCGGCCAGCAGCTCCGGCAGCACCTCGGCGCCGCCCTCCGGCACGCACAGCCGCCCGCTCGCGAAGGCGCGCAGCGCCAGGTCGGCGCACCTGCTGGAGGTGGTCAGCTCCGGGTCGCACAGCAGCGTGGCGAGCAGCGGGCGCAGGAAGCCCTCGATGGTGCGGGCCGGGACGCCGCGCTGGGCGAGGGCGAGGGCGGCCGGCATCTCGGGGCGGGCCAGGACGCGTTCCACGGGGGTCGTGGCGATCCGGCCGAGCGCCGCGCCCAGCCGGGCCTGGTCCACCGCGCCGCCCACCGGCGCGCCGGGCGGTACCGCCGTGCCCCGGGGGGCGTTGGCGAGGGCACGCACCACATGGAGTGCGCCCCGTGCGCCCCGTGCGCTCCCACCGCCCGCCGGCGCGCCCGCACGGTGGGTGCGGCCGTCGCGGTGCAGCAGCACGCCCGGCGCGAAACGGCGCACGGTGAGGGCGTCCAGGCCCGGACTCAGGCGGAGTTCGGGATAGGAGGTGGACAGCAGCTGTCCGATGCGGTCGAGCCGGAAGCCGTCGACCTTCTCGGTCGACATGCGGCCGCCGACGTACGGGGCGGCCTCCAGGACCGCGGTCGTGATTCCTGCACTGGTCAGCCGATGAGCCGCCGAGAGACCGGCGATTCCGGCTCCCACGATGACGACGTCCACCTGGTACGCGGGCTCAAGCACGAGGCCCCTCCTGTGGTTGCGCGACCGGTGGAGACGTCATGCCCCCAACAGGCGCAAGGGATACCCGAGTTCGGGTCGAGGGTAGGGGCGTGATCGGTCAAAGGCAGTCGCGCATCAACAGGGCACGGTCGCATGGAGGTCGCATGCGGTCACTTTCGTTCGCCGGTGTTGCCGGGCGGCTCACCCCGTCGCGCTCGTCCCACCCGCTCACACCGCCGCGCGGATCGCCTCCTCGATGCCCGGGAACGCGAACCGGAACCCCGACTCCAGCAACCGCCTGGGCACCGCCCGCTGACTGCCCAGCACGTCTGCGGCCATCTCCCCGAGCACCGCCCGCAGCACCGGGGCGGGCACCGCGAACGCCGCCGGACGGTGCAGCACCCGCGCCATCGCCGCCGTGATCTCCGCGTTCGTCAGCGGCTGGGGCGCCGTCAGGTTGAACGGCCCGGACAGGCCGTCGCCGTCGATGAGGTGCCGGATCGCGGCGACCTCGTCGTGCAGCGCGATGTACGACCAGTACTGCCGCCCGTCACCGAGGCGCCCCCCGAGCCCCGCCCGGAACAGCGGGAACAGCCGCCCCCAGGCCCCGCCGCCCCGGGCCACCACCAGACCCGTGCGCAGGAACACCGTCCGCACCCCCGCCTCCGCCACGGGTGCCGCCGCCTCCTCCCACTCCACGCACAGCGCGGACAGGAAACCGTCACCCGGCGGCGCGTCCTCGTCCACCACCCGGTCGCCGGTGTCGCCGTAGAAGCCGATCGCGCTGCCGTTCACGAACACCCGCGGAGGACGCGGCAGCGAGGCCGCCGCCTCCGCCAGCGCGGCCGTCCCCAGCACCCTGCTGTCCCGCAGCAGCCGCTTGTACTCCGGCGTCCAGCGCCGCTCCCCGACCCCGGCCCCCGCCAGGTTGACCACCACGTCACACCCCGTCAGCCCGGCCGCGTCGACGTACTGCCGCTCCGGGTCCCAGCGCACCTCGTCCGCGCCCCGGGGCTCCCGGCGCACCAGCCGGACCACCTCGTGCCCGTCCGCCGTCAGGGACCGCACCAGAGCGCTGCCGATGAGACCGGACGCGCCGGCCACCGCGATACGTGAACGTTCCATGACCCCAGCATGACCGCACCGCCGGACGGAAACCCGCTGGGGCCGCCCGGACCGCCCGCCGTAGGGTGATCGCCATGCCGGAGCCGCACATACGCATCGCCCAAGCCGCCGACGAGGAGCCGCTGGCCGTCCTCGACCGGGCCACCTGGTCCCCCCTGCACGCGGTGATGCCCCAGCCGCAGCCGCCGTACCCGCCCTTCTTCGACGAGCGGCACCCGCCGCGGGAGTACCTCGTCGCCGAGGCCGACGGGCGCGTCCTCGGCTACATCCGCCTCACCCACCCGACCCCGCTCGCCTCCAACGCGCACGTCCTGGCCATCCAGGGCTTCGCCGTGGCCGAGGAGGCGCGCGGGCGGGGCGTCGGACGCGCCCTGATCCGGGCCGCCGTCGCGGAGGCGCGGCGGCGCGGGGCACGGCGCCTCACCCTGCGCGTGCTCGGGCACAACACCCCCGCCCGGGCGCTGTACGAGTCCGAGGGCTTCGCCGTCGAGGGCGTGCTGCCCGGGGAGTTCCTCCTCGACGGCGTGTACGTCGACGACATCTGCATGGGCCGCGCCCTGTGAGCCCCGCGGCGCCTAGGAACTGACCAGCTCGCCCGTGTCCACCGGCGCCGTCGCCGTGGCCGCGCGCCGGGCGTCGCCCGCCACCTCGGCCGCCGTCAGCACGTACCCCGTCTCGGCGTCCGAGGTGGAGCGGGCGAAGACCACCCCGAACACCCGGCCGTCCGTGGTCAGCAGCGGGCCGCCGGAGTTGCCCGGCCGGACCGTGGAGCGGATCGCGTAGATCTCCCGGGTGACCGTGCGGTCGTTGTAGATGTTCTGGCCGGTCGCCCGCACCAGGTTCCCGACCGTCGCCGCCTGGAGGTCCAGGCTCCCGTCCTGCGGATAGCCCGCCACCACCGCCGAGTCCCCGCGCACGGCGCTCCCGTCGAACCGCAGCACCGGGGCGCGCAGATCCGGCACGTACAGCACCGCCACGTCCCGGTCCGGGTCGAAGAGCACCACCCGGGCCGCGTACGACGGCCCGACGCCGCCGATCCGCACACTCGGACGGTCGATGCCGGCCACCACGTGCGCGTTGGTCATCACACGCCGGGGCGCGTACACGAACCCGCTGCCCTCGCGGCCCTCGGTGCCCACGGCGCCCTCGATCTTGACCGTGCTCAGCCTGGCGGCGTTCGTCGCGGCGGGCGTGACGCTGTCACCGGTCGGCCGGGCCACCCGGGCCGTCGACTCGTTCTCGAACGGGTTGAACACCTGCGGGAAGCCCGCCTCGGTCAGCGCGGACGTGGCCCGCGAGAACCAGGCGGGTGTGGTCTGGGGCATCGCCTCCTGCACCGCGCCCAGCAGCGTGGAGTTCCGTATCGCCGTCGCCAGGGCCTGCGACGGGGCCGCGCTCAGCACGCTCGCCGCCACCCAGGCCACGATCAGCACCGCGACCGAGTTCGCCGCCGCGCCCCCGACGCCGTCCGCCACCCGCAGCGGCCCCCGGTCCAGCTCCCCGCGCAGCCGCAGCGCCAGCCGGCCCGCCAGCTCGTGCCCCACCACCGCCGGCACCAGCACCGTCAGCACCGCGAGCACCGTCGCCGTGGCCGTACCCCGCTCCACCTGGCCCGTCACCCACGGCAGCACCCAGACACCGACGGCCGCGCCGCCCACGAACCCGGCCAGCGAGACGCATCCCGCCACCAGCCCGCGGCGATATCCGGACACCGCGTAGACGACGATCACCAGTACGAGCACCAGGTCGAGCAGGTCCACCGAGCCGCCTTTCTCTCAACCCCTCACTACGGACGGGACCGGTCCGCCGATCAGCCACGCGCACACCAGGCGCCCACCGGGCGGCGGAACCGGCCACGTACGTCTGTACCCCCGGAAACGTCCCGGACCAGGACGATGGTTCCACCGGGTGGCACAGCGCACATCACGGGCACCGGAAGACCACAGGTGACACGCGGCCCGCACCGAGCCGCCCACGGCCCCTGGGCGGTGGTCCGCGCGGTCGCGACCGTCCTCCTCGGCCCGGCCGCCGTCACCGCGTCCGCCCTCGACCGGGCCGACGCGGCCCCGATGCACCGCGCGGCCAGGGCCGAGCGGCCGCGGGCCCGCCCGCTCGCGGACACCACCCGCGGGCGCACGGCCGCACAGAGCCCGCGTCGGGGGCGGAGGGGAAGGCGACGGCGGGTCCCGGCACGGCCCTCACCCCCGGAACCGCTGCCACAGGCGGGGATAGCGCTGCGCGAGCACCCGGTCGTCCTCCAGGTCCAGGGGCGTGCCCTCCGGCTCGGCCGGCGCCGGGGCGATGCCCAGGTCGGGCGCGACGGTGCCGGTCAGCTGCTCGTACGCCTCGTCCGCCGCGTAGCCCAGCTCCTCGCCGTCGCCGTCGACCTCCTCGTCGAAGTCGTCGAGCAGCTCGGCCAGGGCGTCCGGCTCGTGCACGGCACCCTCGAAGACCTCCCGGCCCTGGCCGATCAGCCAGCACCGGAAGAAGTCGAACGCGTCGTCGCTGCACCCGTCCAGCAGCAGCCAGGCGGCACCCCACAGGTCCCAGCGGTAGGCGCGGTTGTAACGGGCCTCGAAGTGACGGGCGAAGTCCAGGACGAGGTCGGGCTCCAGCTGGAGCAGCCGCTCCACGAGCGCGTCCGCCTGTTCCTCGGGATCGCCCCCGGCGGCCTCGCGGGTGGCGTCGATCAGCTCCCAGAACTCCGTCTCGTCCATCACGCCACCAGCATCGGGCCTCGGCCGGTGGGGCGCACGCGGAGCACGGCGGATCGCCGTCAGCCCTCCCTGCGGCCGTACAGCGCGGCGAGCCGGGCCGCGTCCGCCGCGCAGCGCTCCCGCAGGCTCGCCGGAGCCAGCACCTCCGCCTCCGGCCCCAGCGCGGTCAGCTGGCTGTGCGCGACCTCCTCCGACTCCACCGGCAGCGTCACCGTCACCCAGCCCTCGGCGTCCGGGGCGCCCGCGCCCGCCAGCGCCTCCCGCGCGCCGAGCGGATCCACGGCGTGCGGCAGCCGGCGCACGCCCTGCGGGGACAGCCGTACGACCACCTCCGCGCGCAGGATCGACCGGGCGAACCGCTCGGCCTGCTCCGCCCAGAACCCGGGCAGGTCGAACCCGGGATCGCGGTCGAACCGCTCGTCGAGCGCGGTCACCGCGGTGAACCGGTCGATCCGGTACGTCCGGAAGGCGCCGGCCCCGGCCACCCGCGCGCACAGGTACCAGACCCCCGCCTTCAGCACGAGCCCGTACGGCTCCAGCCGCCGCTCGACGGTCCCGTCCCCGCGCCGGTAGCCGACGTCGACCCGCCGGTCGTCCCACACCGCCTCGGCGATCACGGGCAGCCCGGCGGGCGTCCCGGGCTCCCGGAACCAGGCCGGGGCGTCCAGGTGGAACCGCTGCGCCGCGGTGTCCGGCGCGTCCCGCAGCGAGGGCAGGAGCGCCGCCGACACCTTCAGCCGGGCCGCGGAGGCCGCGTCCTGAAGCCCCATCTCGCGCAGCGCCCCCGGCACCCCGCTCAGGAACAGCGCCTCCGCCTCGCTGCGGGCCAGCCCGGTCAGCCGCGTCCGGTACCCGCCCACCAGCCGGTACCCGCCGGCCCTGCCCCGGTCGGCGTACACCGGCACCCCCGCCTCCGACAGCGCCTGCGCGTCCCGCGTCACGGTCCGCTCCGACACCTCCAGCTCGCGCGCCAGCTCGGCGGCGGTCATGGCGGGCCGGGACTGCAGGAGGAGAACCATCTTGATCAGACGTGCGGCACGCATGCGTTCATCATGCAAGAGGCCCCCGCCGGAGCGGGGGCCACTCGCATGACGCGCGGTCGTTTACAGCCCGTACTTCTCCCGGGCCTCCTTGACCGCCGTGGCCTTCACCTCGCCACGCCGGGCGAGCTGCGCCAGGGCCGCGACGACGATCGACTGGGCGTCGACGCCGAAGTGGCGGCGGGCGGCCTCACGGGTGTCCGACAGACCGAAGCCGTCGGCGCCCAGCGAGGACCAGTCCTGCTCCACCCACTGCGCGATCTGGTCCGGGACCTGGCGCATGTAGTCGGAGACCGCCAGCACCGGGCCCTCGGCGCCCTGGAGCGCCTGGCGGACGTAGGGCACCCGCTCCTCGCCCCGCAGCAGCGCCGCGTCGGCCTCCATGGCGTCCCGGCGCAGCTCCGACCACGAGGTCGCCGACCACACGTCCGCGGCCACGCCCCACTCCTCGGCCAGCAGCTTCTGCGCCTGGAGGGCCCAGTGGATCGCCGTACCCGAGCCCAGCAGCTGGATGCGCGGCGCGTTGGCGGGCACGGACACGCCCGCCGACTCGGCCGTGTTGAAGCGGTACAGGCCCTTGACGATGCCCTCGTCGATGCCGAGGCCCTGCGGCTTGGCCGGCTGCGGCAGCGGCTCGTTGTAGACCGTCAGGTAGTAGAAGACGTTCTGGTCCTCACCCGGCTTGGCCTCGCCGTACATCCGGCGCAGGCCCTCACGGACGATCACCGCGATCTCGTAGGCGAACGCGGGGTCGTACGTCAGCGCGGCCGGGTTGGTCGCGGCGATGACCGGGGAGTGGCCGTCGGCGTGCTGGAGGCCCTCACCGGTGAGGGTCGTCCGGCCGGCCGTCGCGCCGACGAGGAAGCCGCGGCCGAGCTGGTCGCCGAGCTGCCACATCTGGTCGGCGGTGCGCTGCCAGCCGAACATCGAGTAGAAGATGTAGAACGGGATCATCGCCTCGCCGTGCGTCGCGTACGACGTCGAAGCGGCGATGAAGTCGGCCATCGAACCGGCCTCGGTGATCCCCTCGTTGAGGATCTGGCCGTTCTTGGCCTCCTTGTAGTACATCAGCTGGTCGCGGTCGACCGGCTCGTACGTCTGGCCCTTCGGGGAGTAGATGCCGAGGGACGGGAACAGGCTCTCCATGCCGAAGGTGCGCGCCTCGTCGGGGACGATCGGCACCCAGCGCCTGCCCGTCTCCTTGTCGCGGACCAGGTCCTTGACGAGGCGGACGAAGGCCATGGTGGTGGCCACGTTCTGGGAGCCGGAGCCCTTGTCGAAGGCGGCGAACGCCTTCTCGGACGGGGCGGGCAGCGCCGGCAGCGGGTGCGTGCGGCGGGCCGGGGCCGGGCCGCCGAGGGCCGCACGGCGCTCCTGGAGGTAGCGGACCTCGGGGGAGTCGGCGCCCGGGTGGCCGTAGGGGACCACGCCGTCGACGAAGTCGCTGTCCTTGATCGGCAGCTCCAGCAGGTCGCGCATCGCCTTGAACTCGTCCACCGTCAGCTTCTTCATCTGGTGGTTGGCGTTCTTCGAGGCGAAGCCCTCACCGAGGGTGTGGCCCTTGACCGTCTGGGCCAGGATCACGGTCGGCGCGCCCTTGTGCTCGACGGCGGCCTTGTACGCGGCGTAGACCTTGCGCGGCTCGTGACCACCGCGGGAGAAGTGGAAGCAGTCGAGGATCTTGTCGTCGCTCAGCAGCTTCGCCATCTCGGCCAGCGCCGGGTCCTTGCCGAAGAAGTCCTGGCGGATGTAGGCGGCGTCGCGGGTCTGGTACGTCTGGATCTGCGCGTCCGGTACCTCGCGCAGCCGGCGTACCAGCGCGCCGGTGGTGTCGAGCTGGAACAGCTCGTCCCAGGCCGAGCCCCACAGCGTCTTGATCACGTTCCAGCCGGCGCCGCGGAACTGGGCCTCCAGCTCCTGCACGATCTTGAAGTTGGCGCGGACCGGGCCGTCGAGGCGCTGCAGGTTGCAGTTGATGACGAAGGTGAGGTTGTCCAGCTCCTCACGGGCGGCGAGCGCGAGGGCCGCCGTCGACTCCGGCTCGTCCATCTCGCCGTCGCCGAGGAAGGCCCACACGTGGGAGGCGGAGACGTCCTTGATGCCGCGGTTGGTGAGGTAGCGGTTGAAGCGCGCCTGGTAGATGGCGGAGAGCGGGCCGAGGCCCATCGACACCGTCGGGAACTCCCACAGCCAGGGCAGGCGGCGCGGGTGCGGGTACGACGGCAGGCCGTTGCCGCCGGCCTCCTGGCGGAAGTTGTCCAGGTGGTGCTCGTTCAGCCGGCCGTCGAGGAAGGCGCGGGCGTAGATGCCGGGGGAGGCGTGGCCCTGGATGTACAGCTGGTCGCCGGAGCCGGCCGCTTCCTGGGACTCCTTGCCCTTGAAGAAGTGGTTGAAGCCGGTCTCGTACAGCCAGGCCGCGGAGGCGAAGGTGGCGATGTGGCCGCCGACGCCGTACTTCGAGCCGCGGGTCACCATGGCGGCCGCGTTCCAGCGGTTCCACGCGGTGATCCGGGCTTCCATCTCCGGGTCACCGGGCACGTCGGGCTCGGCGGCGGTCGGGATGGTGTTGACGTAGTCGGTCTCGAGGAGCTTCGGCAGCGCGATGCCGCCCGCCTCGGCGCGCTCCAGCGTGCGGCGCATCAGGTACGCGGCGCGGTGCGGCCCGGCCTCCCTGGCGACGGCGTCGAGGGAGGCCTGCCATTCGGCGGTCTCCTCCGGGTCGCGGTCCGGGAGCTGGTCGAGCGCGCTCGGCTGGATGGCGTGGGGGTCGGTCATGTCGCCGCCTTCCTCAGTCGAAGGGGGTTCCCTCATCGGTAAGGGTTCGGGGGTGCCCTTGGTCTTTGGCAGGACAGGGCAGGCGGACCTCGGTGACGGCGTCGTTGTGCGACTCCGTCGCGCGTCCGTCGGCGACTGTAACTCCCTGATCGATGATCGATCAAAGGGTTGAGGGCCAAAACCTCTTGATTTGGAGAAAGTCGGCACCCGGTGCCTTCGGCGATGGCACCGGGTGACGCGGAAATGCCGGGTTTTCGCAGGTGAGCGCGGGGATGCTCGGCTGGGTCACGCGCGCGGCGCGCACCCCAGCACGTGGGCCTTCACCAGCTCGGCGATCCGGGGGTCCCGGCGCTTGAACGCCTGCACCAGCTCCTCGTGCTCCTCCGCGTACGACTGCTGGACCGTGCCCAGCCAGCGGATCGACAGCGCCGTGAACACCTCGATGCCGAGGCCCTCCCAGGTGTGCAGCAGCACCGAGTTGCGCGCCGCGCGGACCAGCTCCCGGTGGAAGCCGACCGTGTGCCGCACCTGGGCCGTGCCGTCCGCCTTCCGGTCGGCCTCGTACAGCGCCAGGACGTGCGGCTCCAGCGCCGAGCAGTCCTCCGCGAGGCGGTCGGCCGCGAGCTCCGCCGCGATGGCCTCCAGACCGGCCCGGACCGGGTAGCTCTCCTCCAGGTCCGCCGCCGTCAGGTTCCGCACGCGGACGCCCTTGTTGGGGGCCGACTCGATCAGGCGCAGCGACTCCAGCTCGCGCAGGGCCTCGCGGACCGGGGTCTGGCTGACCTCCAGCTCGGTGGCGATCCGGCGCTCCACGATGCGCTCGCCCGGCTGCCAGCGCCCGCTGACGATCCCCTCCACGATGTGCTCGCGGATCTGCTCGCGCAGCGAGTGGACGACGGGCGCGGTCATGAGGGCTCCTTAGGGAGGGCTGACGTTTAGACAATAAGGCCGGATCGCTCCGCTGGTAGGGCGCGCGGGGGCGCCTTGGTGCAGGTGAGACGAGGCTTACACGCTTCGTGTGCCGACAAACACGAACACCCCGCCCGGACAGGCTCCGGACGGGGCGTTCGCGGTGGACAGGAGTTACAGGCCGAGCTCGACCTCGAACTCGCCGGCCTCCAGGATCGCCTTGACCGCCGTCAGGTAACGGGCCGCGTCGGCGCCGTCGACCAGGCGGTGGTCGTAGGAGAGGGTCAGGTAGGTCATGTCGCGGACGCCGATGACCGAGCCCTCCTCGGTCTCGATGACGGCCGGACGCTTGACCGTGGCACCGATGCCGAGGATCGCGACCTGGCCCGGCGGCACGATGATCGTGTCGAACAGCGCGCCGCGCGAACCGGTGTTGGAGATGGTGAAGGTCGCGCCGGACAGCTCGTCCGGGGTGATCTTGCTGGCCCGGACCTTGCCCGCCAGCTCGGCCGTGGCCTTGGCGATGCCCGCGATGTTGAGGTCGCCGGCGTTCTTGATGACCGGGGTCATCAGGCCCTTCTCGGAGTCCACCGCGATACCGATGTTCTCGGTGTCGAAGTAGGTGATGGTCCCCTCGGCCTCGTTGATCTTGGCGTTGATGACCGGGTGGGCCTTCAGCGCCTGCGCGGCGGCCTTGACGAAGAACGGCATCGGGGAGAGCTTGACGCCCTCGCGGGCCGCGAAGGAGTCCTTCGCCTTGGCACGCAGCCTCATCAGGCGGGTGACGTCGACCTCGACGACCGACGACAGCTGGGCCTGCTCGTGCAGCGCCTTGACCATGTTGTCGCCGATGACCTTGCGGATGCGCGGCATCTTGACGGTCTGGCCACGGAGGGGGGAGACCTCCAGCGCCGGGGCCTTCCTGGCGGCGGCCGGGGCTGCGGCGGCAGCGGCCGGGGCCGGGGCGGCGGCGGCCTTCGCGGCCTCGGCGGCGGCGATGACGTCCTGCTTGCGGATACGGCCGCCGACGCCGGTGCCCTTGACGGTGGCCAGGTCGACGCCGTTCTCGGCGGCGAGCTTGCGCACCAGCGGGGTGACGTACGCGCCCTCGTCCGTCGCCTGCGTGGCGGTCGGGGAGGTCGGCGCCAGCACGGCGAGCGCTTCCTCGCGGGTCGGCAGCTCGCGCCGAAGCCCCTTGTCCACCAGCGTGTTCAGCAGGTCCATGGGGCCTGATCCTG
>NZ_JBEXKG010000060.1:0-43598 GCF_040609555.1 Streptomyces sp. NPDC004658 | reverse complement strand
CGCGCGGGGCCCGCGGATGAGGCCCCCACCCGGCCGGGCCTGAGGAGCTCGCGCGGCCGCACGGCCGGCTGCGGCGACGAAGGGGCGGCCCACCTCCCAGTCCCTCGCGCGACCAGACGGCCCCCGGGGCATACCCGTCTCGGCAAGCACCCTGCACCGCCCCCCCTGAACGGACGTCTCATGCACCAGCTACACCCCCCTGTCGGCGGTGGGGTGCGTACCGGCCGCGTGCGACGGGCGGTCCGGCCAGGAGCCGGCCTTCACGCCGCGGCCTGGGAATCGCAGGCGAGGATGGTGCGGTCGGCGCCCCAGGCGAGGTGCGCGCGCTGGTGCCAGTCCGCGCCGTGGGGCAGGCGCCAACCGGGGGCGTGCGCGGTCAGGCAGTCCTCGCGGCCCTGGCCAGTTCGACTTGGCGCAGCGATGCCGCTGTTCGGTGAACCAGGCTTCTCCGGGTGTGGTGGCGGGGGCGCCGAGTCGGGGCCGAACGGCAGCCTGGGCCCGCCGGAACGAAGCGGCGGTCCCGCGCCGGCGGGGCAGCGGAGCCCGGCGTGCGGGCCGGCGGGACGCCCGACCGGGCCGGGCACTCCAGGCGGGGCGCAGCGGCATCCGCGGCCGGTCCGGGGCCGTTCCCCATGACGTCTGTCGGACACAGACGACGTCGCGGCGCCGCACAACGCCGGCCGGAAGGTGGACGCGGACCGCCCTTGACGAGGGCGCCACGCACGTACCCGTAAGTCGCCGATGAGGCGCGATCCAGGGGACCGTTGTGGGCAGAAGGACGGAAACGACAGCCCGGTCCGGTGCGCTGGGCGGCGACAACCGTGACACGGCATGGAGGAGGACAGCGGCCACAATCGTCACCGTGAGGCGGTCGCCTGTGCGGCTCACCGTGCGCCGCGAGCGCCGCTCGGCACTGACCCGGACACCGACATGCCACCAGGGCACGCTCCCGGCATCCCCGGCCCCCGAGCGCAGACAGGAGACCGCCCGTGACCGACATACCCCAGGGCCGCGACTGGACCCGTATGCAGCGCGCCGACTTCGACGACTGCGCCCCGCTCGACCTGGTCGACGCCGCCGTGTGCCGGCCGGTGCCCGCCGTGCCCGACGAATGCGGGACACAAGCACTGTTCGGGAAAGACCCGGAGCCCGAGCGTCCACGCCGCACCCGCACGCCGGCCCCGCAACCCACCGAGAACACCGACACGTTGTTCTGAGCTGCCGGCCCGGACTCAGCGTGCGGTGGTGACGGTGACGGGGACGTTGGGGCAGGCGTCGAGGACGTCGGACAAGGCGGTGTGTTCGGCCGGGCCGATGGCGAGGCCCCAGCGGATTTTGTCGGCGATCCAGTCGGTGACGTACTGGCAGCGGTAGCCGGCGGACGGCGGGAGCCACGTGGTGGGGTCCTGGTCGGCCTTCGACCGGTTCGATGCGGCCGACACGGCGATGAGGGCGCGGTCGTAGCCGAGGTCGTTGGCGTATGGCTCGCGCTCGGCAGCCGTCCAGGTTGAGGCGCCGGAGTCCCAGGCTTCGGCCAGGGGCACGAGGTGGTCGATGTCCAGGCCGCCTGGGCCGGTGATGTAGCGGCCGTCGTAGGGGCTGTGCCACTGGCCTGCGCTGAGCGTGCAGCGCGGTCCTTGCTCGGGTGGGATGACGGCTTCGGCTTTGAGGACTTCGGCGCGGGTGTTGCATCCGTCCTTGTCGGCGTCGATCCAGTACTTGAAGGCGTCGCGCCGGTAGCCGGTGCGGTCTTCGTCGGCGACGGGGAGGCTGCTCGGTGCGGAACGCACGGGGAGGGTGACGTGTGGCCCGGTTCGCGTACGGCCCCATGGGCCGCAGAGGCGTGGGCGTTGGTAGGGAGGAGCAGGGCGGTGAAAGCTGCGGGGGCCGGCGGGCACCGGCGCGGGCCTGCGCGGCGTGTGGGCGGCGTGTGGGCGGTAGTGCCGTCGGCCGCGGGGATCGATCGTGCGTTGGAGATCGCGGCGCCTCGGGTCTGGTGTATCAGGACCCGGTGGAAGGCGACAGCTGCCCTGCGTTTGCGCTACGCGATCGTGGATCTCAGCGATGCGGTTCTGTCTTTGCCCGTGGCGGTCACCGCTCAACCCGCCCCTGTACGGTCATGGACACAGCGGCGGATGAGAGCGTGCTGGAAGGTACCGAGAGCGGGGTGAGGGCCTCGGTGCGCGTGAGCGGGGGGGGTGCGGTGGTGCGATCGGTGGACCGGTTCAGGGCGTGGACAGCTCGAACCGCGTGACGCGGACCGCACCGCCGAGCGCCTGCGTGGCGTGGTTGAAGAGGGCGAATCGGTAACCCATGAAGAACCGCCAGTCGTTGCCCATGGAGAAGGCGGGTCCGAGGCGGGTGAAGGTGGTGCCGTCTGTGCTGTAGGAGAAGATGCCCGGGCGTGGTGCGCCGGGGCGGATGTCCGCGGTCGCGCGCAGCCAGAGGCGGCCACCGGAGACGGGCGCGCTCGCGACCTCGTAGCCGGTGCCGGTGGTGTTCCAGTCGGTGTCCATGGTCAGCCCGGTGACCATCACCACCCGTGTCACGCCGCCGTCGCGTTTGACACCGATCCACGCGGAGGAGTCCCGCAGCAGTGCGAGTCCGGCTCGGTCGCCGTCCCGCATGGCGGAGTGGTCGAGCTGGACGGTGGCCGTGGAGGTGGGGCCCTGGATGCGGTGCGTGAGGGTGTTGCGGGCCCAGTACAGGTCGTTGGTGACGGTGGCGGTCCCGAGGGTCAGCCCGTTGCCGACCGACCACTTGGTGTCGTCCGGGTTGTGGTTCCACTCCCATCTCGGCTTGAGGGTCGTACCGTCGAAGGTGTCGACGCCGGTCATCGGGGTGACCTGACGGGGCGGAGGGGGCACGGCGGGGCTGGGATACGAGGTGCCCCATGCTCCGTCGACGAGTTGTACGACGGGCCAGCCGTCCGGGGTCCAGGTGACCGGGGCCAGCGCGGGCATCCGGCCGCCGGGATAGGCGTCCACGAAGGCCAGGTAGTACCAGGCGCCGCTCTGCGTCTGTACCAGCCCGCCCTGGTGCGGGACGCCGCCGCCGGGGATCGGCCCGCGCAGGTCGAGGAGGACCTGTCGCATCGTGTAGGGGCCGAAGGGGCCGCTGGACGACTTCAGGACGTACTGGCCGTTCGCGGGGCGGGTCAGGAAGATGTAGTACTGCCCGTTGATCTTGTAGAACCGTGAGCCTTCGAGGGTGCCGACGCTCGAAGGCGTCGTGAACACCTGCTGCGCGCGGACCTGGTTGCGGCCGTCGGGCGAGAGCTGGGCCACGCTGATGGTGGTGTTCCCGTACGCCACGTACAGGGAGTCGTCCGTGTCGACGAGCAGTCCCGCGTCGTAGTAGGGAGTGCCGATCGTCGTCAGCCTGTTCCACGGCCCTTCGACGGCGGTGGCGGTGTAGACGTACGTCCGGGCGAAGTCGATCTGGCCGAGCCAGTAGAAGGTTCTGTTGCTCGGCCGGTAGGCCAGGGACGACGCCCAGATTCCTCGGACATAGCCGCGGGAGCCGTTCAAGTCGTACTTGGCGCCGAAGTCGAGCACGGGCACCGAGTGACCGGCGATCTCCCAGTTCACCAGGTCGTAAGAGCGCAGGACGGGCGCGCCCGGCGAGTAGTGCATCGTCGAGGCGGAGGCGTAGTAGGTGTTTCCGACGCGGATGACGTCAATGTCCGCGAAGTCCTGCCAGATCACCGGGTTCGTGTACGTGGAGGCGGCAGCGAGGGCGGCTCCACGAGGCAGGAGGGCGCCGGCGGCCAGGCCGGTGGCGGCCGTCAGCGCACGCCGACGGGAGAAATGTTGTTGCGGCCATGACATATCCATCTACGGCGCTCTCCTCGGTTTCATTCGGGTGGAGCGGCTCTGGTGCGTTCGGTATGTCGAATGTGGGTCGATTGATCGAGCATCCCGGATGATAGGAGATCGACCGCGCTCGTCAAGACCTCTCGCAGTTTCGACAAGCGGATCGATAGGTTCGACACCCGGGCGGCGCGCATTGCCGCCAGTCATTTCACCATTGCCCCAGGTAGCGGCCACCGCGACAGTCATCGACCCGAAGCGCAGTTGGCTCGTTCGCGCAATGTTGACATGCGCAGGCTCCTCTCTAGTATCCGTGGAAGCATCGGGTTTCCGAATGGCGATCGAAATTTCGAACCCCCTCGTCCCTACCTCGCCGTGCCGAAGGAGCCCCACGTGCTCAGACGATCAGGCGGACGACTGCTCCGCCTCCTCGCGACCGCCGCGCTGACCATCGCCGCGACCGTGACGGCCTCCGCCCACTCCACCGCCTCGGCCGCGCCGGGCAGCCCCGCGCTCACGCCACCGCTGGGGTGGAACAGCTGGAACAGCTTCGGATGCGGAATCACCGAGGCACAGGTGCGCCAGGCCGCCGACGCGATGGTGTCCTCGGGTATGCGGGACGCCGGCTACCGGTACGTCGTGGTCGACGACTGCTGGTTCGACCCGCAGCGTGACGCTGCAGGCAACCTGCGGGCCGATCCGGCCAAGTTCCCGAACGGGATGAAGGCACTCGGGGACTACATCCACGGCAAGGGCCTGAAGTTCGGGATCTACCAGGTGCCGGGGGAACGCACCTGCGCGCAGACCAGCGGCGCCTATCCGGGCTCGACCGGCAGCAGGGGGCACGAGGCCCAGGACGCCGCCACGTTCGCCTCGTGGGGCGTCGACTACCTCAAGTACGACTGGTGTTCCTCCAGCGGCACCCGTGACGAGCAGGTCGCGCGGTTCACGCTGATGCGCGACGCCCTGCGCGCCACCGGCCGGCCGATCGTCTACTCCATCAACCCCAACAGCTTCCACGCCATCACCGGCTCGACCTACAACTGGGGCGAGGTCGCCGACCTGTGGCGGACGACCGAGGACCTGCTCGACATCTGGCAGAACGGCAACACCAACAGCTACCCGATGGGTGTCGGCAACGTCCTGGACGTCACCGCGCCGCTGGCGGCGCAGTCGGGTCCGGGACACTGGAACGACCCGGACATGCTGGTCGTCGGCCGTCCCGGCCTGACACTGACCGAGTCCCGCTCCCACTTCGCCCTCTGGGCACTGCTGAGCGCCCCGCTCATGGCCGGCAACGACATCCGCACCATGTCCGCCGACGTGAGCGCGATCCTGCGCAACCCGCGGCTGCTGGCGGTGAACCAGGATCCGCTGGGCGCGGGCGGGCGCAGGGTGCGCGACGACGGCGCCACCGAGGTGTTCGCCAAACCCCTGTCGGACGGCTCGGTCGCGGTGGGCCTGTTCAACCGGGGAGGCGGCACCGCGACGGTCACCACGACCGCCGCGCAAGTCGGCCTCTCCGGCGGCCCGTTCACCCTCACCGACCTGTGGACCGGCGGCACGTCGAGCACGTCCGGGCAGATTACGGCGAGCGTCCCCGCCCACGGCGTGGCCGTGTTCCGGGTGACCGGCGGCAGCCCCCTGGCCGCCACTACCTCACGCCTGCGGAGCAACGCGTCCGGCCGCTGCGCGGACGTAGACAACGCCTCCACCGCCGCCGGGGCCACCGTACTGCTCTGGGACTGCCACACGGCCGCCAACCAGTTGTGGACCACGTGGGCCGGCGGCGAGATCCGCGTCTACGGCGACAAGTGCCTGGACGCCTACAACCAGGGCACCACCAACGGCACCCGCGTCATCACCTGGCCCTGCAACGGCCAGGACAACCAGAAGTGGGCCCTCGGCCCGGACGGGTCGGTCCGCAACGTCCACGCGGGCCTGTGCCTCGACGCCGACGGCGCCGGCACCGCGAACGGAACGCCGCTGGTCCTGTGGACCTGCAACGGCCAGGCCGGCCAGAAATGGACCAGCGCCTGAGCAACCGCCGTCGGCCGGCAAACCGGCCTGCCACCAACCGACGTGGAACGTGCCCCGCGCGACGAGGACGGTGCCGCGGCGCCGGTGAGGGAGTTGCGGGCGCTGCGCTGGGGCCCGGTGCCGTCGTGGGCAAAGGAGCCGAAGGTCGGCGCGGATGCCGCCATCGCGCGGCGCGGCACCGAGCACGGCTCCAGCCTCGGCATCCACCGATGGGTGGTCGAGCGGACCTTCGCCTGGCTCCACGGCTTCCGGCGGCTGCGCGTGCGCCGGGAACGACGAACAGACATCCACGAAGCGTTCCTCAGACTCGCCTGCTGGTTGTCACGCTCGATGATGCTCTCGGGTCGTCTGGTCGTTTTCCCGACGTCATAGCGGGCCGTGGGACGGCGATTCTTGGAACCAAGTCGCCTTCCTGGGCCGGTTGGTGCGGGTTTCGGTGCGAGGCGTGCGGGCTCGGCCGGCTTCCGTGGATCGGGATAGACGAAGACAAGGACAGGCCGATCCGCTGGTGGCGGGTGATGAAGGTACTGGACGACAGCCGAAGCTTCGATACCTGGGCCTGTCAGTGCCCATAGCGCTTGCAGGCCAGGTACGTGATGTAGGGCTCGATGTTCCCGTCATCAAGGCAGACGCGGACGACAGCGGCTCCCCCTTCAACGTCAGCCGGCACATTGAAGCTGAACGTCTTGCTCTCCCCGCAGGCGATGTCGTCGCTGGAGGCGTGGCTGATCTCGTGGTCGGCACTGTTGAGGGTGAAGCCCGTGGTGCCACGGCAGCTTTCGGTGCTGACTGACTTGTGCTCACCGCTGATGGTGACCGAACGGTTGTACCAAATGATGGTGCCCCTGGTGTACGTCTGGCCGTACGTCACGTCGAAGGTACTCGTGGGGTAGGCGGTGGTGGCGGCGTCGGCAGCCGGAGCCGCACCTAGCACCCCTATGGCCAGCGTCGCGGCGGTGAGGGCTGTGGCAGAGCGGATACGCAAAACATCTCCCGTTGATGATGCGGCGCCGCCATGTGGCGGCAGACGCCCAAGTATCGGCAGACGCACGGGCGTTGTCCACGGGGCATTCCCACCGCAACGCAGAAAGGCCCGGCCCCCTTCACCTCGAAATCGGGGAGGGGGCCGGGCCTGGGTACTGCCTGGATCAGCGGTCTTCCTCGGCCTGGACGTCGGCAAGGGCGAACACCACGCCACCGCCGTCACCCCGGCCGGGAAGAAGGCGTTCGACAAACGCCTGCCCAACACCGAACCCAAGCTCCGCGAGCTGTTCGCGAAACTCCAGGCCAAGCACGGAACGGTGCTGGTCGTCGTCGACCAGCCGGCCTCGATCGGCGCTCTGCCGCTGGCGGTGGCGGGGACATGGGCTGCCCGGTCGCCTACCTGCCCGGGTTAACGATGCGACGGATCGCCGACCTCTAACCCGGCGAGGCCAAGACCGACGCGAGGGACGCGGTCATCATCGCCGACGCCGCTCGCGCGATGCCCCACACGCTGCGGGCGATCGACGGAGAGGACGAGACCATCGCCGAGCTGGCGATGATCATGGGCTTCGATGACGACCTGGCCGGCGAGGCAACCAGGGTCGCCAACCGGCTGCAGCCTGCTGACCCAGATCCACCCCTCGCTGGAACGGGTGCTGGGATCGCGGTTGCAGTACCCGGCCGCCCTCACGCTGTTGGAACGGTTCGGATCTCCGGCCCAGATCCGCAAGGCCGGCCGTCGGCGGCTAGTCACCCTACCGCGGCCGAAGGCGCGCCGAGGATGGCCGAGCGGCTCGTCGACGAGATCTTCGCCGCGTCAGACGAGCAGACCGTCACCGTTCCGGGGACCGACGCGGCCGCGCTGATCGTCCCCAGCCTGGCCGCCCCCTCCCGCACAGCACCTCCCGGTCCGGCAGCGGCTTGCGTCCGGAATACCGGAACCTGCGTTCACGCTGCTGGCAGCAACGGCTCCAGGTGATCCCACAGCTCGTCCGACACGATCCACGGCGACGTTCCCACATCGGGCCAAACGCTCAACTCGAGCCCCGGACACGGCGACCCGACCGATCCACCTCATTGTGTTAGGCCCTGTAATTACACAGGCGCAGACAGGCCGGGGTCAATCAGCCCGTTGGTCAACCGCCAGCGCACCGCCGGCTACGTCCCCGCACGTGGCGGCCGCCGGTCAGGGACTCAATGATTTTAATCGAACCGGCTTGGAGATCATACTGTTCCGATACCGTCATCCGCGAGGTAGCGCCGCTCATGTTGGACCGGGAAGTGGCGAATGTTCATCCAGAAGCTCGTACTGAAGAACTTCAAGTGCTTCAGACCGAAGGGCACCTCCGTCCGCATGGATCCGGGCATCACTGCGCTCCGGCCTCTACACCCCCGTCCGCCTCCGCCTCCAGCGCAAGGCCACACCCTGGGCGACGCCCTCAACCGAACCGACACCAACGACCCACCCGCCATAGCCGCCGTCCAGCTGACATTGCCGTCAGCGTTTCCGTCAAGAACCGCAGAAGCCGCGCCAGATAACTCTGGCGAGACTTCTCGCTTTCCACCTGACTTTCAGCTTCAGTGAGACTCTCGCCACCACGTTACGGCCCGCTGACACAAGGTGAATGCGAAGGACCCGAAATCATCCCCGAGCCTCTCCATGCTCTCGCGATCCACCACTCCTGGATTCCAGACGAGGACGGGGTACTCGCCTTTCTGATCCACAGGAGAGGAATCAAGGACGACCAGGCCACCCATTCCATCGAGCATGACAACGATCAGATCGGATGGCATTCCATATTGGCTGCGCGCATCCAAAGTTTCCGCGACGGAACCCAACAGTTTCAGCCCTATTGCAGGCGTCTGATATACGCCGAGGAATTCTTCACCAGCAATATCCCAGGTCCCGAACTCTTCGATCAGACGGCGGTACGAGGGAGGAAAAGCCACACCCAGATCACTCTCGGCGGCGGCCATCGTCCCTGCGTCACAGCCGTCGGCATGGTTCGCGATGTCATCGTTCCTGCCAACCAACTCGATCAGTAGCTCACTCGCCTCGACAGCGTCCATCATCCACCAAATCCTGCCGCTCCGTCCTTCAAGTACTGGGATTTCCAGGCGTTGAAGGCATCTCGGTCGATTCCACTGGGGATCTTGGTACCTGCCTTCCAGTGCAGCTGACTGTAGTTCCCACAGTGCATCGAGTGCGTCACCTCGGCGATCGGCCCATCCTGCGTTTGGAGCATGTGATGAAGGTTCAGCGGCTTGTCGTCTGGACCCATCGGGCCAGCCCCTGCTGCATTCTCTTGAGATTGCTTCGACGTCAGACTCAGTTGTCGACACGCCCGACGCCATCACCGGTGCCCCGGACGTTTTCCCACTGCTCATCCGTGAGGTCCAGGAGCCGGTCGATGATCGAGCGTGGTGGGAGTGAGCCGTGGTCTCCTGTCACGCTCAGGGCCGACGCCGCTGTGATGTGGCCGAGGCGTAGGGATCGACTCACTGACTCCCCCCTCAGTAGGCCGGTGAGGAAGCCCGCTGCGAAGGCGTCGCCCGCGCCGACCGGTTCGGTCACGGGAGTCCGTGGGGCGGGGACCGTAGTCGAGCCCGCGGGGGTGAAGGCCGTGGCCTCGCGGGGGCCGTCCTTGACGACGACGATGCGTGGTGCGGGGAGGAGTTCACGTACGGCGGTGGCGGTCAGGTGGGCGCCCCACAGGTCCTGGGCCTCGTCCAAGCCGACGAATACGATGTCGGCTCGGCCGGCGAGGTCGTGCAGCACTGGCGGGGCGGTGGCCTCGGGCCAGAGCTGGGCGCGGTGGTTGACGTCGAAGCTGATGGCGTGCGGGCGTTCGGTGGCGGGGACGGCGAGGGCGTGGGTGACCAGCTCGCGGCAGGATGTGGACAGGGCCGGTGTGATGCCGGTGAAGTGCACGAGGGCTGCCGTGCGCATCACCTCGTGGTCGAGGAGGTCGGGGCCGAGCGCGGAGGCGGCTGAGCCCTTTCGGTAGTAGTGGACCCGGGTGCCGGTGGGCGAGGGGTTCTTGAGCATCAGGCCTGTCGGCCGGTCCGGGTCGGTGCTCACGTGGGCGATGTCGACCCCGGCGGCGGCCACGACGGCGCGTACCCGGGCCCCCAGCGGGTCGTCGCCGAGTGCCGACAGCCAGGTCGCCTCGATGCCGTGATCGGCGAGGTACATCGCCACGTTGGACTCAGCTCCCGCGATCGACAGGCTGAGGTGGTCGGCGTCGGCGAGCGGCCCGGAAGGGGCGGGGGCCAGGGCAGCCATGGTTTCGCCGACGCAGACCACGCGTCCGCTCGGCGGGCGCCACGAGTCCGTCATGCGGGGTCCCTAGGAATGTCGGCGGTCCGGGAGGACCGGGTGTGGCTGATGCGAGCTTGCCGTTGATGGCTCAAGGAGAGTGGCCGCCCGTTCCTCCGGGACGCTCCGACTGCTGATTGAGAGCTGCGGGCATCGCTGGTTAGGGACCTGTCGGCGGAGTGTTCCTCGGGCCATGGAAGTGCTGGCTGGAGAGGAACGGAGCAACGCGGGTGACCAGGCGTCACGCACGCATATGGGTGGGCATTCATGCCGGCGAGGGCCATCACTGGGCGGTGGCGGTCAACGCTGAGGGGAAGACGCTGTTCTCCCACAAGGTCCTCAATGGAGAGGACCAGATCTTGCAGCTCATCGCCGCGGCCTGCGAGACGGCCGACGAAGTGCGGTGGGCCGTGGACATCTCCGGCCGCTCCTCCACCCTGCTGCTGGCCCTGCTCGTCGCTCACGGCCAGAGCGTGGTCTACGTGCCCGGCCGCACGGTCAACCGCATGTCCGGCGCCTACCGCGGCGAAGGTAGGACCGATGCCGAGGACGCCCTGGTCATCGCCGAGACCGCACGCATGCGGCGGGACTTCACCCCGCTCACCGTGCCGGACGAGACCGTGGCCACCCTGCAGGTGCTGACCGCGCACCGAGCCGACCTGATCGCCGACCGGGTGAGGCTGATCAACCGGCTGCGGCACGCTCTGGTGGGCATCTGCCCCGACCTCGAGCGTGCCTTCGACTACTCCACCGCCAAAGGCCCGCTGGTCATGCTCACCGAGTACCAGACCCCGGCCGCCCTGCGCCGGATCGGCGCCAAACGGCTCACCACCTGGCTGGAACTCCGCAAGGTCCGCGGTGCCGAAACGGCCGCGGCCAAGGCCGTCGAGCCAGCCCAGGCCCAGATGACCGCGCTGCCCGGCGCGAAGCGCGCCGCCCAGCTGGTGCGTGACCTGGCCCACCAGCTTCTCGCTCTCGACGAGCGCGCCGAGATCATCGAATCCCTGCCCGGCATGGGCCCGATCCTCGCAGCGGAGTTCGTGGCGATCGTCGGCGACCTGTCCGGCTACGAGAGCGCCGGCCGCCTCGCCTCGCACGCGGGCCTGGCTCCCGTGCCGCGCGACTCCGGTCGCCGAACCGGCAACCACCACCGGCCCAAGCGTTACAGCCGGCGTCTGCGGCACATCTTCTACCTGTCCGCCCGGACCGCCATGATGCGGCCGGGACCATCGCGCGACTACTACCTCAAGAAGCGCGGCGAAGGCATGATCCATACCCAGGCCCTGCTGGCTCTCGCCCGACGCCGGATCGACGTGCTCTGGGCGATGCTGCGCGACAAACGACGTTTCCCCCCCGTCCCGCCGGTCACGCAAGCGGCTTGACACGATCATTGAGACTCTCCTGCGATCGGTGCCGAGGGAGCGAGCCGGAATGCGGGGGTCGGCGTACCGGGCACGTCGACGGGAAGGGTGAACACCGCCCCGTCGTACGGGCCGGGTGCTTCCAGGCCCACCGTGGCGGTGGTGATGTGCAGCAGCGTGCCCTCGAGGCAGATGCCGGCCGGCTGCCCGGCGGGAATGCGGACGACCCGGTCGAGGCTGCCGTCCGGAAGGTGCCGTCGGACCGTGCCCGTGCCCCAGACGGCGCACCACAGGGCGCCCTGGGCATCGACGGTCATGCCGTCCGGGCTGCCCTCGTCCACCGTGAAGAAGTCCTCGGGGCTGCCGACATGGCCGGTGTCGGGGTCGATCGGGTAGCGGCGGACGATCCCTTGGGCGCTGTCGGCCAGGTACATGGTGCGTCCGTCCTCGGTGAAGGCAGGTCCGTTGGGGACGGTGAGGCCCTCGACGACGGGGGTCACGGTGCCGTCGTGGTCAACGCGGTACAGGGTGCCGGCGCCCTGGCTGCCGTCGTAGGCCATGCTGCCCGCCCAGAACCGGCCGGAGGGGTCCGCGATGCCGTCGTTCATGCGCATGGCCGGTCCGGGACGGTCCTCGGGTGTGGCCAGCCATCGGGGGGTGCCGTCCGGCGGGAGGAGGCATACGCCGGTGCCGGCGGCGGCGATCCACGTGCCGGGGTGGTCGGCGACGGGCGCCACCGCGCCCAGCGGGACGGGGAGTCGGAGGATTTCGCGAAGCGGCAGGCGGGGGTCGTCGTCGGCGCTGAGCAGGCGTCCTTCGAGGATGTCCACCAGGACGACGCCGTCGCCCGTCCAGCGGATCCCCTCTCCGAGTTCGAGTCGATCGGGGCCGGCGGCCCGAGGGTGCTGTGCGCTCATCCGGCGCTCTCCTCGACGGCGGTGAGGAAGGCGCGGGCACGCTCTCGCAAGGCGCTCAAGCTGCCGCCGTCGGCGGCATCGCCGACGAGCGGGGAGCCGACGCCGACGGCGGTGGCACCAGCGGTGAGGTAGGCACGGGCGGCGTCAAGGTCCACTCCGCCGACGGGCACGAACACGGCGTCGGGGAAGGGCGCTCGCAGGGCCTTGAGGTAGGCCGGTCCCCCGGCCTGGGCGGCGGGGAACAGTTTCAGCGCGTCGGCACCCTGGGCCTGGGCCGTGATGATCTCGGTGGGGGTCATGACGCCGGCGAGGACGGGCAGGCCGAGTTCGCGGGCGGTGTCGGCGCCCGCTCCGAGGCCGGGGGTGACGGCGAAGGCGGCGCCGGCATCGCGTGCGGCACGCGCGTCGTCTGCGGTCAGGACCGTACCCGCGCCGATCGGCCGGTCGGGCCCGAGTTCCTCTCCGCAGCGGGTGATGACACGGAGCGCATCGGCGCCGCTGAGGGACACCTCGATCAGGTCGATGCCCTCCTTGGCCAGGGCCAGGACGGTGCGCAGCGCGGCGTCGGCGTCGCTTCCGCGGACGATGGCGACGAGGCGGCGGTCGGCCAGGGCGGCTCGTAGGTCCACGGGAAGGAACTCCTTGTGTGTCGGATCGTTTCTCTGGAGGGCGGGCCGTAGACCAGCGGGGGTCAGGGGCAGCCGCAGCCAGCGGTCAGGGTGAGGCGCCAGCGCACTTCCCCGGAGGCGGGGACGCATGCCGCGTCCTCCGGGCCCGCTTCGGCGAGATCGAAGGTGCGGCCGAGCATGGGCTCGACACCGGTGCTGCGGTAGGGGGCCGTCGCGGGGAAGCCGCCCAGGTTGCGCCACAGGGCGACCGACACCGGCTGCCCTTGGGCCGCTACGGCAAGGGTGAGCCGGTCGGTTCCGTCGTGGACGCAGACCCGGCAGTCCGCGAGGACCGCGCCGACGGCTGTGCCGTCCTCGGGGCCGAACCGGTCAAGGCCCAGTCCGTACGGTGCGGGCCAGTCGCCTTCGACCCAGGGGGCGCCGTCCGGCCAGGGCGCGTCGAGCAGGGAGGCTGCCTCGGGGAAGATCCGTGTGGACACGCCTGCCCTGGCCCGGAGTTCGGCTTTTTCGGAGAGGTCGAGGAGCGCGTGGGCGGCCCACACGAAGCGGTAGCCGGGGTCGGCCTGGAGCGTGTAGTCCGCCTCGACGCCGTCTGCGGTGGCCCGCACGGTCCGGGCGAGGGTGAACGCGTCGCAGTCGACGCGCTCGGTGTCACCGTCGCGTGACCACGGCCGGGACCAGACCTCCCCGTGGTCGGGCAGGCCGCGCACGGTTGGCAGGCACTCCTCCAGGCCGCCCGCGTCCACGAAGGCGTCGCCGGGTGCGACCCGCTGCCGTGCGGGGTCCGGGCGGTGCCACAGCCATTCGCGGTCGCCGTCACGCAGCGAGGTCCAGCGTCCGCCGTGAGCGGGGTCGGTGGTGAACGCCAAGGGCATGGTCACCACTCCGTGAACGAGCCGTCGGGGTGCCGCCACACGGGGTTGCGCCAGTTGTGCCCGGTGCGGTCGGCGGCGCGTACGGCGTTCTCGTCGACGGTGATGCCGAGACCGGGCGCGACGCACCGGTGGGCGTGTCCGGCGGTGAACCGGAACGGCTCGGGGTCGACGACGTAGGAGAGCAGGTCGGCGTCCTTGTTGTAGTGGATGCCTCGGCTCTGCTCCTGGATCAGGAAGTTCGGCGTGGCGAAGGCGACTTGGAGGCTGGCCGCCAGGGCGATCGGACCGAGCGGGCAGTGCGGGGCGAGCTGTGCGCCGTAGGTGTCGGCGAGGGAGGCGATGCGGTGGACCTCGGAGATGCCGCCTGCGTGGGACAGGTCGGGCTGGGCGATGGCGATGCCGGCGGCGAGCGCGGGCAGGAACTCGGCGCGTGAGAAGAGGCGTTCACCGGTCGCCAGCGGTACAGAGCTGGCGGCCACGAGTTGGCCCAGGAGGTGGCCGTGTTCGGGAACGACGGGTTCCTCGACGAACAGCGGGTGCAGTGGGGCGAGTTCGGTCAGCACGCGGCGGGCGGTAGCGGCCGTGAAGCGGCCGTGGAAGTCGACGGCCACGTCGCGTTCGGGGCCCAGCACCTCACGGACGGCGGCGACCCGGCCGACGGCGGCCGACGTCTCGGCGGCGGTGGCCATCGGGGAGGTCGGGCCCGCCGCGTTCATCTTGACCGCGGTGAAGCCCGCCTCGATCTGCTCGGTGACCTGCTCGGCGAGCTGGGCGGGTTGGTCGCCGCCGATCCAGGCGTAGACCCGCACGCGGTCGCGGACGGGGCCGCCCAGCAGGGCGTGCACGGGGGCGCCGTACGTCTTGCCGGCGATATCCCACAGGGCCTGGTCGAGGCCGGCGACGGCGCTCGACAGGATGGGGCCGCCCCGGTAGAAGCCGCCCTTGGTGAGCACCTGCCAGTGGTCCTCGATGCGCAGCGGGTCCTGCCCGACGAGGTACTCGGCCAGTACGTCCACGGCGGCGCGGACGACCTCGGCCCGGCCCTCCACGACGGGTTCGCCCCAGCCGACCACGCCGTCGTCGGTCTCCACGCGGCAGAACAGCCAGCGCGGCGGGACCAGGAAGGTCTCGATACGGGTGATCTTCACTGAGAGGTGGTGCCTTCCGCTTCGTCGGTGGTGCTGATGCGGTCCAGGTCGCGGCCGGCCTGTTCGAGCAGGGCACGCATGGCGGCCTCGGCGGCCAGGGGCTCCTGGGCGCGTACCGCGTCCAGGACGGCGCGGTGGGCCGGGATGGGGTCCTCGCTGTGCGGGGAGGAGTGCACGATCCGGTCGCGGTGGGCGAGGCCGGACTCGATCACCATCTCCATGCGTTCGAGGAGTTCGTTGTGGGTGGCGGCGAGTAGCGCGCGGTGGAAGGCGAGGTCGGCGTCGATGGCGTGCGCGGGGTCGGCGTCGGTGTGCCCCATAGCGGTGAGCGCGTCCTCGAGGGCGGTGAGGTCGGCGTCGGTGCGGCGCTCGGCGGCCAGGCGGGCGGCGGCGGGCTCGATGATGGAGCGGACTTCGGACAGGTTCCGCAGCAGGGCCTGGTCGGCCTCGCCGGCGCGGCCGCCCTCGAACTGCCAGCGCAGGACGTCGGCGTCGAGGAGGTTCCAGTCGGCCCGGGCCCGTACGAAGGTGCCGCGCTTCTGGCGGGCGTCGACCATGCCCTTGGCCGCGAGCACCTTCAGCGACTCGCGCAGCGCGGTCAGGCTCACGTCCAGCTCGGTCTGGAGCGCCACCAGGTCGAGGGTGGCCCCCTCGGGGATCTGGCCGCCCAGGATGCGGCGTGCGAGGGCCTCCACCGTCTGACCGTGCACGCCGCGGCGGGCGTAGGGCGTCATGTCGTCGAGCCTTTCTGCTGGGTCCGGTGCCCGGGGCCCGCGAGGGACCGGGCGGGGTTCGTCCGCGGCACGGTGCGGGTGCTCATGCGGAGGCCTTCACGACGCTCCAGCCACCGTCCACGACGAGACTCGTGCCGGTGATGTAGGACGCCTCGTCGGCGGCGAGGAAGGCGATGGCCGCGGCCACCTCCTCGGGGGTGCCGAAGCGGCGGGCGGCGGTCTCGGCGACGCTGCGCTCGCGCTCGTCCTCGGGCACCCGGTCCCAGGCCGCGGTCAGGATCGGCCCCGGGACGACGGCGTTGACCCGCACCTCAG
Organism: Streptomyces sp. NPDC004658; assembly: GCF_040609555.1. Classification (NCBI taxonomy): domain Bacteria; kingdom Bacillati; phylum Actinomycetota; class Actinomycetes; order Kitasatosporales; family Streptomycetaceae; genus Streptomyces; species Streptomyces sp. NPDC004658. Next base: position 27,464 of record NZ_JBEXKG010000060.1, on the reverse strand, counting down.
GTCCGTACTCGACGGCGAGTTGGCCGCACAGGGAGAGCAGGGCGCCCTTGGAGGCGGCGTAGGCGGGATGCCCGGGGATGCCGCGGTGCGCGTGAACGGAGGAGGTCAGCACGACCGCGCCCCGCCGCTCGCGCAGGTCGGGCAGCAGCTTCCGCACGCCGAGGAAACTGCCGGTGAGGTTCACGTCGAGCTGGCGCTGCCAGGAGGACAGGGTCATCTCGTGTGCGGGCGTGACGTCGACGGTGAAGGCGTTGCTGACCAGGATGTCCACCGGTCCGAAGTCGTGGGCGGCGAAGACGACGCGCTCCCAGTCCTCCTCGGCCGCCACGTCGGCGGCGAGGAAACGTGCCTGCCCGCCGCCCTGGATGATCCGCTCCGCGGCGGCCGTGCCGCGCTTCTCGGCGATATCGGTGAGGACGACGGCGGCTCCCTCCTCGGCGAGGCGTGCGGCGGTGGCGGCTCCGATGCCGGAAGCCGCTCCGGTGACCACGGCCGTGCGGCCGGTGAAGCGGGCGCCGTGCCGTCGTAGGGGCTGGTCCATCGTGGGGTTCGGCTCCTTCGTGGGGGGGCAGAGGGCCATCCTGTTATCGGCGGGTCAGGACGGTGAGGTGGGCGTCGTGGCCCGTGCTCCAGCTGAACGCAAGACCGTAGTGCAGCAGGTGGGCGCCGCTGTACTCGATCCTGGTCTCCTCGTCTGTGTACACGGCGGCCGGGTCCAGTCCGCGCAGCCGCAGCCGGGCGGGGCGGCCGGGCACCAGCGGGGCCCCGTCCAGGCGCCCCGTGCTGAAGGCGGCGACCACGACGCGCGGTCCGTCGGACTCGGTGTACTGCACGCCGCAGGTCGCATGGTCGGGCGTGCCGAGCAGACGGGCTTGGCCGCGGTGGACGACGTCACGGATCTGCTTGTAGCGGGCGATCCAGTGGGCGGCCTCGGAGCGCCGGTCGGCGTCCCAGGAGCGCAGGTCGGCTCCCACGCCCAGGACGCCGCACATCGCCAGCACGAAGCGGAAGGCGAGCGAGCGGGGGCGCGGGTCGAAGACGCCGGGGGCGTCGGTGACCCAGGAGCTCATCACGTGCGGGGCGTGGGCGTGCAGAAAGCCGTACTGGATGGCGAGCCGGTCCAGCGGAGCGGTGTTGTCGCTGGGCCAGACCACGTCGGTGCGGGCCAGGGTGGCATGCTCGATGCGGGCGCCGCCGCCGGCGCACCCTTCCACGGTGACATGCGGGTGGCGGGCGCGCAGATGGTCCAGGACCCGCAGGTATCCGGCGACGTGCGCGGCGTCCAGGTCGAGGCGGTCGGCGGGGCCGGCTGCGGGCCGGCCCCGCTCGGTGGGCGGCCGGTTCATGTCCCACTTGAGGTACTCGATGGGATAGTCCCCCAGCAGCCGGTCGAGCGTGCCGATCACGAAGTCCTGCACGTCGGCGCGGCCGAGGTCCAGCAGGAGCTGGTTGCGCACCAGTCGGCCGGGGCGGCCGTCCACGCGGTAGACCCAATCAGGGTGCTCGGCATACAGACGGCTGCCGGGACTCACGGCCTCCGGTTCGACCCACAGGCCGAAGCCGAGCCCCAGTGCACGCACGGCGTCCACGAAGGCGCCGAAGCCCTGCGGGAACTTCGCCGGGTCGGGGTACCAGTCGCCCAGGCCGCCGGTGTCGTCGGCACGGCCCGTGAACCAGCCGTCGTCCACGACGAACAGCTCGGCCCCGATGTCGGCGGCCGCCTTGGCGAGTTCGAGCTGGCCGGCGGCGTCGACGTCGAAGCCGGTGGCCTCCCAGGAGTTGTAGAGGACCTTGCGCGGGCGGTTCAGGCGTTCGCCGCTGAGGTGGCGCTCGTAGCGGTGCCAGACCCTGGACAGCCCGTCGAGTCCGTCCGCGCTGAAGGCGCAGGCGAGGCGGGGCGTGGTAAGGGTGTCGCCGGGTGCGAGGAACACGGCGCCCTCGTGCGGCTGCCGCCCGGCGCGGACGCGGACGGCACCGCCGGGCTCGGCCTCGGCGGTGATGTGCCAGTTGCCGGGCCACTCCAGGGCGATGCCGTAGGTGGGCGCCGTGTCGTCGGGCAGGGCAGCGTCCTGTACGGCGATCCAGGGGGCGTAGGCGTGGCCGGGGACCGCCTGGGTGCTGCCCATGGTGAACGTGCCGCGCCGCAGGTGGAGTTGGGTGCGGGTGAACTCCTGCGACCACTGCCCGGTCAGGTAGGTGAGGCGGGCTCCGTCGGTGACAGGCACGTTGACGGCGGCCGAGTCGAGGCGTTCCAGGCGCAGCGCGTGCGCGCCCGTGCAGGTGAGTTCGGTCCAGCGCAGGACGACGTCCGTGCCGGGCACGGTGGCGTAGCACAGGGTGACGTCCGCGCCGGCGACGTCGTCGGTGAACGTCAGCCGCAGCCCTCGAGCGTCCTGGGTGGCGCCGGCGAAGTGCCACCACAGTCCGCGTTCGCCGTCCGCGTGCCCGACGACGAGGTCGGAGCCGGTGAAGGGGCGCAGGCCCTGCGGGATGTACTCGGCGGGGGCGGCGTCGGCGGGGGTGATGAAGTGGGTGCGCCGGGACCAGTCGAGTGCCGACGGCCCGTGCTCGACGCCGTGCGGTCCCCAGGCGGCGAGTTCGGCCCAGGGGCCGTCCGGGGAGAGCTGGACGGTGTAGCTGGTGTGCCGGGTGTGCAGGATCCAGCGGTCTTGGGAGGTCATGTGGTCGTGCGGGATCGTGCCGTCGTGTCCGGTCGTGCGGCCTTGCGGGGTCGTCATTTCACCGCTCCCAGGTTGAGGCCCGCCACGAAGTGCCGCTGGAAGCGCAGGAAGACGGCGACGGTGGGGGCGGCGGCGATGACGGAGCCGGCGGCGATCACGTTCCACATCGACACGTACTGCCCTTGCAGGCCGATGAGGGCGGCGGTGATCGGCATCCGGCTGTCGCTGCGCAGGACGGTGATCGCCCACAGCAGGTCGTTGAAGATCCAGGTGAAGGACAGCGCGCTGAGCGCGGCGAGCGCGGGGCGGGTCAGGGGAAGGATGATCCGCCAGAAGATCTGCCAGGGGCCGGCGCCGTCCACGACGGCGGCCTGCTGGATCTCGTTGGGGATGGCGCGCATGAAGCCGTGCAGGACGAAGACGTAGAAGCCGACACCGAAGCCGATCTGCACACCGACGAGGGCGGGCAGCGTGTCGTAGACGCCGATCATCTCGCTGAGCTTGGAGACGGGGATGAGCAGGATCTGCGGGGGCAGCAGGTTGCCGCCGAGCATCAGCAGCAACAGCGTTCGGCGCAGGGGAACGTCGTAGCGGCTGAGGGCGAATGCCGCCATCGCGGCGAGCGCCAGGGTGATCAGCACGCACGGGACGGTGACGAGCAGGCTGTTGATCAGGGCGCGCTGCTGGCCGCCGTCGATCCAGGCCACGCGGAAGTTGTCGAGGGTGAAGGAGTGCGGGAGGCTGCCGAGCCCGTGCGCGGCGATGTCGTCGAAGGAGCGCAGGCTGGTGGCCAGCACCAGGGCGATGGGCAGCAGCCACAGCAACGACAGCGCCCCCGCCCCGAGGTGGAACCCCGCGGTGGCGGCTCGTCGGCGCTTCACGGCGGTCGAGTGGGCGGACATCAGTCGGCCTCCCGGAAGGCGCGCACGAGGTAGGAGCAGATGACGCCGAACGCCAGCGCGAAGATGACGACGGCGAGTGCGGAGCCGTAGCCCAGGCGCAGGGACTGGAAGGCGGTCGAGTACATGTAGGTGCTCAGCAACTCGGACGAGTGGTAGGGGCCGCCGCGGGTCAGCGACCACACGACGTCGAAGGAGCGCAGCGAGTCGATGATGATGACGGACAGGACGACCGCGTTGACGCTGCGCAGTTGCGGCAGGGTGACGTGGCGGAAGCGCTGCCAGGCGCTCGCGCCGTCGACCTTGGCCGCCTCGTACAGAGCGGGGTCGATGCCCTTCAGGCCGGCGAGGTAGAGGACCATCACATAGCCGATCTGCCGCCACAGGGCGGGCACGATGACCGCGTACAGGGCGGTGTCCTGGTCGGCGAGCCAGGCGTGCCGCAGGCTGCTGAGGCCGACCGCTTTGAGCAGTTGGTTGAGGACGCCGTCGGGCTGGTAGATGGCCTGCCAGACCAGGGCGGTGGCGACCAGGGAGAACACGACGGGCAGGAAGAGGGCGGCCCGGTAGAAGCCGACCCCCCGCCGCTCCTGTTGGAGGAGCAGGGCCGTGGCGAGACCCAGCAGGGCCGACAGTCCGCCGAACAGGACCAGCCACAGGACGGTGTCGACGGCCGCGGTCCTGAAGACCTCGTCGCCGGCCATCTCCCGGAAGTTGCCCAGTCCGACGAAGCGCGGTGCCGAGACGCCGTCCCAGGAGGTCAGGGCGAGGTAGAAGCCCTGAAGAGCCGGCCAGAAAACCCACACCGCCTCGGCGAGCAACGGCACCAGGACGAAGGCGAGGACGAGTGGCGGGACCCGGCGGACGGGCCCCCGGCCGCGTCCGCCGGTGGGCGTGACGGCCGGGGCCGAGCGTGCGGGGGTGAGCACAGCCACCTCAGGCACTCCAGATCTTCTGGGCGTCACGCTGCCAGTCGGTGAGGATCGACCCGATCGCCTTGGGCTTCGCGATGAACTTGGTCAATGCGGTGTCGGCGGTGGGCTGCAGGGCGTCGCTGGAGTCCCGGTTGAAGAACTGGGTGATCTCAACCGCCTCGTCGATGTGGGCACGCCCCTTCTTCACCAGTGCCGTGCCGGCGTCCTTGGCATCGGGGTTGCAGGGCAAGACCGTGCCCGAGGACCCCTTGATGTAGATCTCCTGCGCCTGTGCGGTGGCGAGATAGCCCATCAGCTTGGTGACCCGCTCGGCGCGACCGGTGCGCGCGCTGGCGAAGTAGCCGTCGACGGGGGCCTCTTCGGCGAGCGGCACCTTGGGGTCGATGACCGGGAAGCGGAAGAAGTCGATGTCGTCGAGGGCGTCCTTGGGGGCGGCGTCGGCGAAGAAGGTGCCGATGAGCATCATGCCGGTGCGGCCGTTGAGCAGCGCGGTGGTGGCGTCCTGGAAGGCGAGGGCGGTGCCGTTGGGGTCGAAGTACGGCAGCACCTCGCGCCAGCGGTCGAAGACCTTGCGCACTTCAGGGTCGTCGAAGCGGTGCTTGCCGGCCAGGAGTTCGCGGTGGTACGGGGCACCGTTGATACGTATGTCGAGGTAGTCGAACCAGGCGGAGGCCACCCAGGGTGTGTTGCCGCCGGCACCGAGCCCGATCGGCGCCACTCCCTTGGACTTGAGCTTGTCGCACAGGTCGAGGAAGTCGTCCCAGGTCTTGGGCTCGCTCACGCCCCACTTGGAGAAGTTCGACTTCCGGTAGAACATGCCCCACCAGTAGTAGGTGGAGGGCACGAACACCTTCTTGCCGGAGCTCGCGGTGCACAGTGTGTTGAGCGCCTTGGAGTAGCGCTTGAGGTCCGGCGAGGAGTCCCACAGGTCGTCGAGGTCGAGCAGCAGGTCCTTCTTGGCATAGGCGTCCGCCACCGAGCCGGGGTACCAGGTGTAGACGTCCGGCGGGTTGGCGGAGGTCAGGTAGGTCGGCAGCTGGGTGCGGAACGTCTCCGCGGCGACCGTGTTGAGGGTGACGCGTCCGGCGTCCTTCTTGCCGTAGGCCTCGATGAGGTCCTCCATCGCGGCCTTGGCCTGCGGCGCGGAGAGGTTGGACTGCAGACTGACCGCGCCCGAGGACGAGGACTTCGAAGACGAGGTCGAGGTGACGCAGCCGCTGAGCAGCGCCGCCGTACCGGTGGCGCCGAGCCCGGCGAGGAAGCGTCTGCGGCTGGTGTGCGGGTTCAACATGGGTGGGTCTCCCTGATGGTTCACGCAGCGGGTCCGTGGGGCGTTCGGGGCCTGGCGGGCCCGGCGCGGCCAACCAAGATTCGCGTGGCGGTGCGACCACGTCAAGATAATTACTAATTTATTTTCTCTAGGGGAGGGCGGCTGCGCCGGGGCCCTCGGCGGCTCGGGGTGCAGGTCGGGATCCGCGGCCGCGGCAACATCGGCCGTGGACCGTGACCCCCGGCTTCCTGTGCGGCCCTCGCGGCGTCAAGCCGCGCGCCACTCCCCCGCGGAGATCTGGACGAGTGGGGCACGCCGCACCCGAGCAGGTCCGGGGGCGGAGCGGCCACGACTCTGGCAGCCGGCCGGAACCCTGTCAATATTTATTCCTAATTATTGCCGGGTGGCCCGACCGTGGCCACCTCGCCCTGGCCCGCCTCCGAGCGACGCCCGGGCAGAGCCTGGACGGAGCCGAGACGGCTCTCTGCCTGACGCGGACCCCTAATGCTTAATTTAGTAATTAATCTTGACGCCGTCCCACGCCCCCTGGAAGATCCTCGCAACCACCCGCAGGCAAGCGGACATTGACTGGTCCCACGTACCCCCGCCGCACGACCGGGACGGTCCGGCACGCCTGATCGGACAACAAAGGATCCGACGTGAAACGACATCTCACCGTCCTCCTGGCCCTGCTGACCACGCTGCTCGTCGTGCAGGCCCCCGCCCACGCCACTCCCCCGCGCGGCGACACCGCCGTCCCGACGTCGGCATCCGCCCAGGTCCTGAGCCCGACGCCGTACATGGGCTGGAACACCTACTACGCACTCGGCGGCGACCCGACCGCAGCGGAGATCGAGTCGACCGCCGACTTCCTGGTCAGCAGCGGCCTGCGCGATGCCGGTTACAAGTACGTCTGGATCGACGGCAACTGGGCCGCGCCCACCCCGCGCAGCGCGGCCGGAGACCTGGTGCCCAACCCCGCCCAGTTCCCCGACGGGATGAAGCCGCTCGTCGACTACATCCATTCCAAGGGCCTCAAGGCCGGCATCTACACCGACGCCGGCCCCTACATCCCCGGCAAGTGCGGACTCGGCAGCCACGGCTACTACCAGCGCGACGCCGACCAGTTCGCCGCCTGGAAGTTCGACGCCGTCAAGGTGGACTACCTCTGCGGCATCGCCGCCGACCTCGACCCGAAGACCGTCTACACCCAGTTCGCCAAGGCGCTGCGCGACAACGCCAGCGGACGCCCCATGATCTTCAACCTCTGCAACCCCGTCACCTCCCCGGACTGGGGCAACTACCCCGAGGAGCAGCAGTCGACGTACTCCTGGTCCTACGCACCGGCCATCGCCCAGTCCTGGCGCACGTACACGGATGTCGGTTTCGTCGGTGAGATCAAGTTCAAGGACGTGCTGCGCAACTACGACGCCAACGCGCGGCACCCCGAGGCAGCCGGCCCGGGACACTTCAACGACCCGGACTATCTCGGACCCGAACTCGGCATGAGCGACGAGGAGTTCCGCACCCAGATGACGCTCTGGTCCGTCGCGGCCGCGCCGCTGGTGATCGGCAGCGACATCCGCAAACTCAGCAAGACCTCGCTCGGCATCCTCGACGACCCCGACGTCCTCGCCATCAACCAGGACAGCGCCGGAGTCCAGGCCGTCCGCGTCGGCCCGGCCGGCACGACGGAGACCTGGGTCAAGCGGCTCGCGAACGGCGACCGGGCCGTGGTGCTGCTCAACCGCGGCGACAGCCCGGCGACCCTGACCACCAAGGCGTCCTCGGCCGGCCTGAGCGGAAGCCGGTTCACCCTGAAGAACGCCTGGACCGACCGAGTCACCGAGAGCGCCGGCACGATCAGCGCCGCCGTCCCGGCCCACGGCGCGGCCCTCTTCCGCGTCGCCCGGGCCACGGGCAAGCCCGGCCTCCCGCACGTCGTGGCCGGTCTGCCCCAGGTCACCAAGGTCGGCGGCGACACGGTACCGGCCGGCATCGCCCCCGTGGTCGCCGGCGGTGACCAGGCGCAGGTCGAGGTCGAGGTCCGCAACGACAGCCCCCGGCCCGTCTTCGCTCCCCACGTCCAGCTGGCCACCCCCACCGGATGGACCGCGCGCCCGACCGGTACCGAGCCGAAACTGCTGAAGCCAGGCCGCTCGGCGACCTTCACCTTCACGGTCACCGTGCCGGACACCGCGGCACCGGGCAGCGCCACCCTGGCCGCGACCATCTCCTACGAGGCCACCGGCACAAAGCGCCTCCGGCAGGAGACGGCCACGACCCTCGTGGTGGCGCCGGCACCACCCCATGGCGATGTCGCTCTGTCCCACCACGACTGGATCAGCGCCACCAGCGGATGGATGACCCCGACCGTCGACCGCAGCGTAGGCGGCTGGACGCCGATCAGCCTGCTCGGCCAGGAACACCCCACCGGTATCGGGGTCGCCTCCCCCTCCACCATCCGCTACTACCTCGGCGACCGCTGCACCCGGCTGACGGCCACCGTCGGCATCGACGACGCGGTACGCAACGTCGGCCCGGAAGGAGGCACCTCGACGTTCCAGGTGCTCGGCGATGGCAAGGTCCTGTTCGACAGCGGTGTCCTCAACCGCGACGGCACCCGCCAGGCCGACGTCGACCTCACCGGGGTCCGCATCCTGGACCTGGTGGTCGGCGACGCCGGGGACGGCGGCTACAACGACCGCGCGGACTGGGCCGGCTTGGACGCCACCTGCTGAACCGGACGGGCAGGGCCGCCCCGTGGGAGCGATCGCGCGGGGCGGCGCCTGCCAAAGGCGAGCAGGACATTCCGCGAGGAAGAACGGCCCCCTAGGGGGCCACGCCGCTGGTCAGAACCTGTGATGAACCCCCCCAGCGTTGACCCGTACCCGTACCCGTACCCGGCCGGGGCCGGCCTGGGGTCGCGCGGGACGAGAGCGGCTCGGGAGGGGCGTGGAGGCGGGGCCGGCGCAGGACGGCGGTGGACTCGGCGGCGGGGCACATCGGCGCGGTCCAGGACCGGCTGCCCGGGGTAGGGCGTGGCCGGGGGCGAAGTCGCGGGCCGGCGGAGAAGGCACCGGGGTGGCGCGCGGCACTCGCCCGGCGGCGAGGTACAACGGGGCGAGCTCCGGCCGGTCCAGTGCCTCCAGCACCCGGGGGACGTCGGCGGTCCAGCGCGCCCGAACGGAAGAACTCACCCCGTATTCGGCCTGATTCGCCGGCACCAAACCCACCAGGCCTCGGCGCCCCTCGCGCCGGCGTCCGGCGGATGTGAGACCGCTGTCGTAGCAGTTGGGCGCGCCCCCCTGGCCCACCGCCGCGCCGGCCGCGGCAAGCGCGGTTCGGGTGAATCGGACGTGTCGGTAATCGTGTACGAGCGGGTGTGAAGTGGCGTGCCTCTCGCGGAGTGTGGGAAGCGGGATGCGTGCGCGGGCCGCGCTGCGGCAGGGGCCTGCAATGTCTCGCTGACGACTGCGGCGCGCGGCCGAAATCCTGTCAATATCTATTGGTAATTTAAGAGAAACAAGGCCGAAGTGCGCCCGATACCTTGACACTCAGAGTCCCATCGAGGCAGTGTTCGACAACGTTGTCGGCCACTTGGCAACGTTGTCATCGGTCCTGGTCGACTGGCCTCCCCTTCCTGGTTTTTCCCTGGTCTTCCCTGATCGGAGCCTTGTTCATGTCGGATCAGCCCTCCGCCCTCTCCAGGCGTACCGTACTGTCGGCAGGATCCACCCTGCTGGCGGGATTCGGTCTCGGCATGGGCCCCTTCGCTTCCCCCGCCACAGCCGAAACCGGACACACCGACCGGGACTCCCCGGCCGAACTCGCCATCTACCGGCCGGTTTCGGTGTCCTCGACCGACTACGCCCCCACCCCCGCCGAGTTCGCCGTGGACGACCTCGCGGTGCGCGGGGTCCGAGGCAGCGGCTGGCGGGCTGCGGAGGGCGACCCTCAGTGGATCAAGGTGGACCTCCAGGCCCTGTGCGAAGTCTCCTCCGTGCGCTTGGTGTTCGAGGCCACCTCGGACGACCCGCCTTTCAAGGAGTCCCCCACCGGCAGCCCTCGCGACAACACCACCGGTCAAGAGATCCTGTCCAGTTGCGCCGTGGAGTTCGTCATCGAGGCCTCCCGTGACGACAAGGCCTGGACGGCGATCTACCGCACTGATTCCGGCAAGGGCGGCGAGATGGACATTCCACTGCCCGAGCCGGTCACCGCGCGCTGGGTGCGCATGACGGTCACCAAGCGCTCCAACACCAACCCTCTGGGCCTCAACGGCTTCCAGGTCTACGGCACCTGTCGCTTCCGCCGCCCTGAGGTCACCGGCTGGACCGACTGGGGCCGGCACGAGCGGCACCCCGAGCCGCTGCGGGCGGCTGACGACGGCACCTTCCCGCTGGAGTCCGGCTGGGATCTGACCATGGACGATCGGGCTGGCGCCGGAGGTGCTGCTCTGTCGAGCACGGAGCACGACACGAGCCGCTGGCTCGCAGCCACCGTCCCGGGCACCGTGCTGACCTCGCTGGTGGACCAGGGTCATCTGCCCGACCCCGTAGCCGGATTCAACAACCTGCACGTGCCCGAAGCCCTGTCCCGGCACTCCTGGTGGTACCGGCGAGAGTTCGCCTTGCCCAGAGACCTGCAGATCGGCTCGGGACGGCACGTCTGGCTGGAGTTCGACGGCGTCAACCACGAGGCCGAGGTCTGGTTCAACAGCACCAAGGTCGGTACCTTCGCCAACCCGTTCTCCCGCGCCTCGTACGACGTCACCAAGCTCCTGTCCGCTGGCAGCCAAGCGCTGGCGGTGAAGATCACCCCGATGCCGTTTCCCGGCAGCCCCACCGACAAGGGCCCGGCCGGGCTCGCGTTCGTGGACGCCGGCGCCAACATGATGAACCGCAACTCCCCCACCTACCTGGCGTCCTCTGGCTGGGACTGGATGCCCGCGGTGCGTGATCGCGCAGCCGGCATCTGGAACCACGTCCGGCTGCGCTCCACCGGCGCCGCCGTCATCGGCGACCCCTGTGTGGACACTCTGCTGCCCGACCTGCCCGACACCGGTACAGCGGAGCTGACTGTCATCGTCCCGGTCCGTAACGCAGACACCGCCGACAAGAACGTCACTGTCACGGCCGCGTTCGGCAACGTGAGGGTCACGCAGACCGTGAAGGTGCCTGGCGGAAAGGCGGCCGACGTCGTCTTCGCCCCCAAGACGTTCCCGCAGCTGCGGCTGCACAACCCCGAACTGTGGTGGCCCAACGGCTACGGTGAGCCGAACCTGCACAGCCTCACGCTGACCGCATCCGTGGACGGCCGGGAGAGCGACCGCCGCACCACCCGCTTCGGGATACGCCAGTTCGGCTACGAGTACGGCACCGTCCCCATGATCTTCCGGTGGAGCAGCGACATCTTCACCCAGGCCGTGGACTTCGACCGGCAGAAGGCCCGGTACATACGGATCCTGTGCCACACTCGCGCCACCCAGTGGGGCTTCTCGATGTGGAGCCTGTCGGTCCTCAACCGGGCCACTCCCGGTGACGATCTCGCCCTCGGCAAGAAGGCGACCGCCTCGTCCTCCGACGATCCCTCGCACGAGGCGAGCAATGTCACCGACGGCAACGGCGACAGCCGCTGGGCCTCCTCCTTCGACGACGAGCAGTGGCTCCAGGTAGACCTCGGATCCTCAATCTCCTTCGACCGGATCGCTGTCACCTGGGAGCAGGCGTACGCAAAAACGTACACCGTGCAGGTCTCCGAGGACGGCTCCGCATGGACGGACGTGAAGGACGTCGACAACGCCGCCGCGCCACTGCCGTTCAATACCTCCGGCGCGGCGAGCATGCAGAACGTCGAATTCGACCCGGTCACCGCTCGCTATATGCGTGTGTTCTGCCGTACCCGCGCCACCGGCTGGGGCTTCTCGATGTGGGACCTGGCCGTGGTCGACAGCGCCAGACCCGGCATCAACCTGGCGCTGCGCAAGACCGCGACCGCCTCCACCGAGGGCGAGGGCACGGTCGCCGGCAACGCGGTGGACGGCGACGTCAACACCCGGTGGACCTCGGTCTACGAGGACGACAGCTGGATCAGCTTCGACCTCGGCGCCCCGGAGCGGTTCGACCGGGTGGCGATCACCTGGGAGCAGGCGTACGCACGGACGTACACCATCCAGGTCTCCGACAACGGGACCGACTGGAAGGATGTCACGTCGGTCGACAACTCCATCGCGCCGCTGAAGATCAGCGTCAACGGCGTGCGGGTGTTCTGCCGGGGCGGCAACTGGGGCTGGGACGAGCTGCTACGGCGGATGCCCGCCGAGCGGATGGACACGGCCGTACGCATGCACCGCGACATGAACTTCACGATGATCCGGAACTGGGTCGGCTCCAGCAACCGCGAGGAGTTCTACGCCAGTTGCGACAAGTACGGTCTGCTGGTGTGGAACGACTTCCCCAATGCCTGGGCCATGGACCCGCCGGACCACGACGCGTTCAACAGCACCGCGCGCGACGTGGTGCTCCGCTACCGCATACACCCGAGCGTCGTCGTGTGGTGTGGGGCGAACGAGGGCAACCCGCCTGCTGCGATCGACGAGGGCATGCGTGACGCGGTGCGCTCCGGGGCGCCCGGCATCCTGTACCAGAACAACTCGGCCGACGGAATCGTCACCGGCGGCGGCCCCTACGGCTGGGTGGAGCCGGAGAAGTACTTTTCCGCGTCGACGTACGGCAGCAAGAACTACGGTTTCCACACCGAGATCGGCATGCCGGTGGTGTCGACGGCACAGACGATGCGTCAGCTCGTCGGCGACGAACCCGAGTGGCCGATCAAGGGCGCCTGGTACTACCACGACTGGAGCACCCGCGGGAACCAGGCACCGCAGAACTACCGCGCGGCCATCGAGACAAGGCTCGGCGAGGCGAAGGACCTCGACGACTTCTGCCGTAAGGCGCAGTTCGTCAACTACGAGAACTTCCGCGCCATGTTCGAGGCCTGGAACGCCCGGCTGTGGGACGACGCCAGCGCCTTGCTGCTGTGGATGTCTCACCCCGCCTGGTACAGCACCGTGTGGCAGACCTACGACTACGACTTCGACGTCAACGGCGCCTACTACGGCGCCCGCAAGGCGAGCGAACCCGTGCACGTGCAGGCGAGCCCGGTCGACGGGCAGGTCATCGCCGTCAACCACACCCCGCGTGCGATCCGCGGGGCCACCGTGACGGCCCGCTGGTACGACCTCGACGGCCGGCAGGTGGCCGACGAGCAGAAGGCGACCGTCGATGTCCCGGCTTCCGCCACGGCGAAGGCATTCACCACCGATCCGAAGGCCGCCCTGCCCGGCCTGTACCTGCTGCGGCTACGGTTCACCGACGCGCACGGGAAGAGACTCTCGGAGAACACGTACTGGCGGTATACGAGCCCGGCGGCCATGCAGGCACTGAACAAGGCCAGGCGAAGCAGGGTCTCGGTGGACGTCACCGGCTCGCAGGGCGCCTCAGGTGGGCGACGCGAGCTGAGGGCCAAGGTGACCAACCGGGGTTCGTCGGTTGCAGCGATGGTGCGTCTGTCCCTGGTAGACACGAGTTCCGGGCGCCGGGTCCTGCCCGCCGAGTACAGCGACAACTACTTGTGGCTGCTGCCTGGCGAGTCCCAGACGGTCACCGTGACCTGGCCCAACCATGCACACGCGGCGCGGCCAGGGCTGCGAGCCGAGGGCTACAACGTGCCCGAGGTGACAGGCCGGGCCTAGCCGGAGCCATGTGCGGCCGGGCGGAGTCCCGGCCGCTACGTACGCGAAAGTGGCCGCGCTCGCTCCCCATGCCGGGCCGTGCCTCGGCTGGTAACGCCGGGTCGGTCCGATCGCGACGCCCCGATGACGGCGCTTCCCAGGGCCGGCTGCGTCGTGCTGCAGACCAGGTCGTCCACTGATCCACCATCAGCTCGGAAAAGGGCTGACGCGCCACCGCTACCGAAACCAGGAGGTCCGACTCATGCGGTCACCCCGTTCCGCCGTGTCCCGACGCGCCCTGAGAACCCTGGCGGTCCTCGCCCTCACGGCTGTCACGACCGGTCTTGCCACCACCGTCGAAGCTGCGCCTTCCCCTACGGCCACGACACCAGTTCAGCACCCGCACGCGGGCATCGACTCCCCGCTCGCCGCCAACCCCTATATGGGCTGGTCCAGCTGGAGCATGCAGTCCTCCAAGTACCCCGGTCTCAATCCGAACGGCAACTACAGCTGGCTCACTGAGGCCAACGTCATCAAGCAGACCGACGCCCTGGCCGCCAAGCTCAAGAAGTACGGCTACGAGTACGTCAACATAGACGCCGGCTGGTGGATGGACTGGTCCTGGACGTCGCAGTACGACGAGTACGGCCGGCAGAAGGCCGACCCGGTGCGCTTCCCGAGCGGCATGAAGGCGGTCGCCGACCACATCCACTCCAAGGGCCTGAAGGCCGGCATCTACCTCCCGGTCGGCCTGGAGAAAGGGGCGTACAACGACGGCAAGAACCCGATCTGGAACGCCGCGGGCTGCACCACCGGCGACATCGTCTACGACGACCTGCGCACCACCAACGGCTGGGACAGCGCATACAAGATCGACTTTTCGGACCCCTGCGCGCAGAAGTACATCGACTCTCAGGCACAGATGTTCGCCGACTGGGGCTACGACTTCCTCAAGCTCGACGGCGTCGGCCCCGGCTCCTTCAAGAGCGACGACAACGACAACTACAACAACGTGCCCGACGTCGCCGCCTGGCAGAAGGCCATCAAGACCGCCGGCCGCCCGATCCACCTGGAACTGTCCTGGTCCCTGGACATCGGCCACGTCGCGGACTGGAAGAAGTACTCCAACGGCTGGCGCATCGACACCGACGTCGAGTGCTACTGCAACACCCTCGTCAGCTGGGAAGATTCCGTCAACGACCGCTGGGATGACGCCCCCGCCTGGGCCCGCCACGCGGGGCCCGGCGGCTGGAACGACCTCGACTCCCTCGACGTCGGCAATGGCGAGATGGACGGCCTCACCAAGGCCGAACGGCAGAGCTACGCCACCCTCTGGGCCATTGCCAAGTCCCCGCTGTTCACCGGCGACGACCTCACCAGACTCGATTCCTACGGGCTGTCGCTGCTGACCAACCGCGAAGTCCTCGCGATCAACCAGGGCAACACCCCTCCGGCGGCACCCATAACGCCTTCGGACCCGCAGCAGGTCTGGGCGACGAAGAACCCCAACGGCACCTACACCGTCGCCCTGTTCAACCTCTCCGACCAGCCCTCCGCAGTGACTGCCGACTGGTCCGCACTCGGATTCACGGGCAAGGCGAAGATCCGGGATCTGTGGCGCCACGAGAACCTCGGCCTGACTGCTGGCAAGATCACCAAGACGCTGCCCGCACACGGCTCCCGCCTCTTCACAGTCACACCAGTCGGCCACCTTCTGGGCTGGACAGGAATAGAGGCGGAGGCAACTTCCAACACACTCACCGGCAACGCCTCCGTCGCTGACTGCTCCGGCTGCTCAGGCGGTCACAAGGTCGGCAACCTCTACATCGGCAGCAAGCTGACCTTCAACAACGTCGTCGTCCCCAAGGCCGGAAAGTACCAGATCAGGGTCTCCTACATCAGCGGTGATGCCCGCTCCGCCTTGGTCTCTGCCAACGGCGACGGCGCAACCAGCCATAAATTCGCCTCTACCGGCGACTGGTCCACCAGCAACAGCGTCTACGTCGCGGTGAACCTTCAGGCCGGCACCAACACCGTGACCTTTGACAGTGGCACCGGTTACGCGCCGGATATCGACCGGATCGACGTACCGACTTCCTCCTGACACCCTGCCCGGCTGCGGCGGGCCTCTGCTTCGTCCACGGCAACGGGTCCGACGCCACCGTCCTCACACCACAGCTCACCGACACCCTCCTGGCGGGCGTCACCCGCGACTCCCTCCTCACGATCGCCGACGACCTCGGGTACGCCACACGCGAGACCCTCATCAGCCTTCAGGACTGGCAGAGCGGCTGCGCGGACGGCTCCATCAGTGAAGTCTTCGCCTGCGGAACGGCAGCCGTCGTCACGCCCGTCGGACAGGCCAAAACCAGCACCACCAGTTGGACGATCGCCGACGGCCGACCCGGCGCAGTGTCCCTGCGCCTGCGCGACACCCTGCTGCGCCACCAGACCGGACGCGAGGCCGACACCCATGGCCGGCTCCACACCGTCCAGGAAGGCACAGCAGTCGTGGAGTCCGCGCGTGACGCAGTGATTGTCGACGTCGTCCGGACGCCGGCGGGCAAGGGCAAAGCCGGTGGCGCACTGTCCCACGTCCACCCCGTGGACCTTCTCGCCGATGTCCTCACCCACCTCGCCGAACGAAACCACCTCGACCCGCACCTCGTCGACGACGTCATCGGCGGCTGCGTGACCAAGTCCGGCCAACAGGGTGTGAACATCACCCGGACCGGGTCGACCGGCAGTGCGGGTCCAGCCAACAAGCGGTCCACTTCGCCGCACACGCCATCCAGGCCGGAGCCGCCGACACCGTGATCGCGTGCGGCGTGGAGTCCATGAGCCGGGCCCCCATGCGGTCCGACGTGGGCGACGCCGACCACCTCGGTCCCCGTGTCACCGAGCGCTTCCCCGGCGGACTGATTCCGCAAGGGCTCTCCGCGGAACTCCGCATCCTGGCGCGCGCCTCAGTTGCGCCCCCACCTCAACACCGTCATGGCCCGGCCTGGCTTGTCGGCGGCCGCATGCAGCGGCGAGCAGCAGCTCCTGCTGGCCGGTGCCCACTCCTGGGTCAGGGCGGTGACCAAGGGCGGCTTCGTCGTCTAGGAGACGGAGGCCGTCTTCGACGAGCTCAAGACCCATCAACGCGGCGCCCGCGTGGTGCTCGGCAGCAACATCCCCGACCGGGTCCTGCGGCAGATCTGCGCGCACCTGCTGGTCCACCACGCGTTGCGCGAGCTGATGGCGAAGACCGCCGCCACCCGGGGCCCGGATGCCGACCGGATCTCCTTCACTCAAACCCTGCGCTCCGCCCGGCGCAGCGTGACTCTCACTCCAGCCAGCTTTTCCCCTCGGCTGCCGGTCACAACCCTCATCCTGCTCCAGCACGACCTGCTCGAACGCCTGCTGCCCCCATAGACGCCTGCGCAGCCAGCCGCGTGTCGTCAAACGCAAGATGTCCAACCGCCTCAAATGGGCCGACAACCACACCTAGTGCCAGCCACCCGCACCGGCACCCGAGCCATCCGCGTCCAAGGCCCCCAATCCGCAGACACTGAAGCAACTGCAGTGGCCCTAGGCAGACTCGCGCAGCCGCAGTGTGGCCCTGACCGCCGCCTCGTCGTGGCTGAGCGGTCCGCTGCGGGCCAGCAGCCGTGCGGCCTGCTCGACGGCGAGTGCGCCGAGTTCGCGGGTGTCCAGCGCGACGGTGGTCAGGGCCGGCTCGACGAGGGTGCCGAGCTGGAGGCCGTCGAAGCCGATGACCGCAAGGTCATCGGGAACCCTGCGACCGAGCCCTCGCGCGGCGCGCAGCGCCCCGATGGCGATGATGTCGTTGAACGTGAACACGGCGGTCACGTCGGGGTGTGCTGTCAGGAGTTCACGCAGGGCGTGTTGCCCGCCGTCGATGCTCTGCTCGGCACGGCTGACAGCGGCGGATTCCAAGCCGCAGGCGGCCATGGCGGCGGCGTACCAGTGGTGCCGGATGCTCGGCTCGGAGCGGGCGGCGTGGTCGAGCATGCCGATGCGATGGTGTCCCGCGTCGACCAGGTGCCTGATCGCCTCGTGGACACCCGCCTCGCCGTCGATCCTGATGGCGTTGAACCGTTCGGCGCGGTGCTCACGGTCGATGAGCACGACGGGTAGCCCGCGGGTCAGCTTGTCGATCTCGTCCTCGGGCAGGCTGAGGTAACCCACGACGGCGTCCACCTGCGAGGCGATGACCTCCAGAGTGCCGCGCTCCTCCTCCACGCGGTCGCCGGTGTCGTAGACGACGACGTGCCAGCCGCGCTTGCGCGCGGCCTCCAGTGCCCCGGCGGCGACCTCGGTGAAGAACGGGTTCAGCAGATCGGGGATCACCAGGCCGACACTGGTGGAGTCCTGCCGTACAAGTCCCCGGGCGAAGCGGCTGGGCCGGTAGCCCAGCTCCTGGGCGGCGTCCAGCACGCGCTGCTTCGTGGAGGCGTCGATCTCACCCTTGTCGTTCAGCGCCCGTGACACGGTCTGCCGCGATACTCCGACGGCCCGCGCCACATCGTCGATGGTCACCCTGCGCGGACCGCCCGCAGACGACGCCATCACTCACCTCTGTCCGTTCGGTGTCACTCCAGAGCCTTGACACTTGTCCGCACATAAGCGCAGACTCCGAATCGCTTTGCTCCCGTGAGCGCTCACGTTACCGCTCACGGCTCTTTGTTCCAACCCGCCCAGGCACCCGCCGCCAGTCGTTCTCTGGGAACGGATTACATGAGCAACACAGTCACGCGCACGCGCCTCGCCGCCCTTGCCGCGGCCACCGGCATCGCCGTACTCCTCGCCGGCTGCTCCTCGCCCACCGGCACGGACAAGACCTCGGCACCCTCGTGTGCCCCAGCCAAGGGGAAGGTCGTCCTCCAGTACTGGAACACCGTTCCCGGCATGGACAAGGTCGTTGCGCTGTGGAACAAGAAGAACCCGGACATCCGGGTCGAGACGAAGAACATCTCCAACGACCAGTACGGCATCCTCGGCAACGCCCTCAAGGCGGGCAAGGCGCCCGACCTGGCGCAGGTGGGCTACGACGAACTGCCCGACCTGCGCACACAGAGCGCCTTCGTCGACGCCTCCGCGTGCAAGGCCGCCACCGCTGCCAAGTCGAAGTTCGTTCCCTGGACCTGGTCGCAGACGAGCTTCGGCGGAACCGGCGTGTTCGCGCTGCCGCAGGACACCGGCCCGATGGCGCTCTTCGTGCGCAGTGACATCTTCGAGAAGCACGGCGTGGCGGTCCCCAAGACCTGGGACGAGTACGCGAGCGCCGCGCAGAAGCTGCACAAGGCGGACCCCAACCTGGACATCACATTCTTCGACCCGAACAACGCCGAGTGGTTCAACGGCCTGCTCTGGCAGAACAACGCCGAGATGTACAGCTACTCAGGCGACAAGTGGCACGTCACCGTCGAGTCGGAGCAAAGCAAGCAGGTCGCCGACTACTGGCAGAAGCTGATCTCCGACAAGCTGGTGCGCACCGACCTCGCCAACGGCTCCACGCAGATGTACGCCGCATACCAGAAGGACCAGATCGCCAGCTACGTCGGCGCCGCCTGGGGCTACAGCATGTTCCGCGACAACCTCCCCAAGCAGGCCGGCAAGTGGTCGATCGTGCCCATGCCGACGTGGGGGTCGAACGGCTCCTCGGGGGACTGGGGCGGCTCCACCGTGGCGTTCATGAAGGGCAGCAAGCACCTGTACGAGTCGGTGAAGTTCAACACCTGGCTCAACAGCGACCCCGAGGCTCTGGCGATGGAGAACGAGCTCGGCGGTCTCTACCCGGCCGCGAACGCGGGACTCCAACTGCCGGCCCTGTCCAAGGGGGTTCCGTACTACGGCAACGAGAAGATCTTCGACGTTTTCGCCGACTCGTCCAAGAAGATCGACACCAGCTTCGCCTGGGGCCCGACTCAGAAGACGGTGAACCTGGCGCTGCAGGACGCGATGGCCAAGGCGGCCGCCGGGGACGGCACCCTCGGCGACGCCCTCGCCAAGGCACAGGCGACCGCGCTGAAGTCCATGAAGGACCAGGCCATCCCGGCCACGGCGGGCAAGTGACCGCAGCATGACCGACATCGCCACCCGGGCCACCCACACGCCCCGTGCGGTGCAGTCGCCGGGGGGTCGTCGCCGTCTCAGCGGCGGCGGCCCCCGGGCCGGTACCGTCCTCGCCTTCATCACCCCCTTCTTCCTGCCGTTCGTGCTGTTCTACCTGGTTCCGGTCGGCTACGCGCTCTGGCAGAGCTTCCGCGTCGTACGGCGCACAGGCGGCCAGTACGGCACCTCGTACACGACCTTCGGCGGTTTCGAGCAGTACGGGCAGGTCTTCCACGACAGCGAGTTCTGGTCCAGCATCGGCCGCATCGGCCTTTTCGGCATCGTTCAGGTGCCGGTCATGCTGTTCACCGCGCTGATCATCGCGCTGCTGCTGGACACTCCCCTGCTGCGGCTCAAGGCGTTCTTCCGCATCACGGCCTTCATGCCCTACGCGGTGCCCGGTGTGATCGCCACGATCATGTGGTCGTACCTGTATTCGCCGCAGCTGAGCCCGGTCGTCGAACTCCTCGAAGGCATCGGCCTCCAGCCGGACTTCCTCGGTGCGGGCGCGGTGCTGTGGTCGACGGCCAACGTCTCCACGTGGCTGTGGACCGGCTACAACATGCTGATCATGTACTCGGCGCTGCAGTCCGTCCCGCAGGAGCTGTACGAAGCGGCCCGCATCGACGGTGCGAGCAACTGGACGATCGCCTGGCGCGTCAAAGTGCCGATCATCTTCCCGTCGATCGTCCTGACCACGGTCTTCTCGATCATCGGCACACTCCAGCTGTACGCCGAGCCGGCCGTGCTGCGTCAGATCTCCTCGCACATCTCCAGCACGTTCACGCCGAACATGCTCGCCTACGCCGTGGCGTCCGGAAACAACTACCAGCAGGCCGCGGCCATTTCGGTGGTCATCGCGGTCATCACGTTCGTCTTGAGCTTCGGCTTCATGCGACTGACCTCGAAGAGGGCGGGGCTGTGAGCACGCAATCCACGACCCGGGAAAGCCGCGTCAGCCGTACCGCGGTGATGGCGCTGATGCTGCTGCTGACCATCTACTTCCTGCTGCCGGTCTACTTCCTCGTCGTCGCCGCGACCAAACCACAGGGTGATCTCGCCTCCACCAACGGCCTGGCCTTTTCACACTTCGACCTGTTCCAGAACCTGCGCATCCTGTTCACCCGCAGTGACGGCATCTTCGGCCGGTGGGCCCTCAACACCGTCATCTACGCGGTGCTGGGCGCCGCGGTGGGCACGCTGATCTCCGCCCTGTGCGGCTACGCCCTCGCCAAGTTCCCTTTCCGGGGACGGGAGTTCTTGTTCTCGGTGATCCTCGGCGGTGTCCTCGTCCCCACGACCGCGCTCGCCCTTCCGCTGTTCCTGCTGTTCTCGGCGACCGGACTCGTCAACACCTATCTCGCGGTGTTCCTGCCCAGCATCGTCAGCCCGTTCGGCGTCTACCTCGCACGCATCTTCACCAACGCCGCGGTCCCGCAGGAGCTGATCGAATCGGCGAGGCTGGACGGCGCGGGCGAGTTCCGCACCTTCTTCTCGGTGGCGTTCAAGCTGATGACGCCGGCGCTGGTGACCATCTTCCTCTTCCAGTTCGTGGGGATCTGGAACAACTTCTTCCTGCCGATGGTGATGCTCCAGAAGGAGTCGCTCTTCCCCATCACACTCGGCCTGTACGAGTGGAACGGCCAGACGGCACGCGCCCCCCTGCTGCAGGAGTCCGTGATCACCGGCTCTCTGGTGTCGATCGTCCCGGTAATCGTCGTCTTCATCCTGCTACAGCGGTTCTGGCGTTCCGGACTGGCCGCCGGATCGCTCAAGTGACATCACGCCCCACCCCCCGACCCGCACACGAGAAGGTTCCCCCAGCCATGCCCGAGTCTGCCGTGTTCGTGCCCCACTTCCATTGGGACCGGGAGTGGTACGAGCCGTTCCAGGTCTTCCGGCACCGGCTCGTCCAGGCCCTCGACACCGTCCTGGAGACGGCCGAGGCAGACCCGGACTTCCGGTTCACCGTCGACGGGCAGATGGCCGCCGTCGAGGACTATCTGGAGATGCGCCCCGAGAACCGGGACCGGCTCGCGGCGCTGGTCCGCGAGGGCCGACTCGCCGTAGGCCCCTGGCTCATCCTCCTCGACGAATTCCTCTGCTCCGGCGAGACCATCGTCCGCAACCTGCAGATGGGCTGGGCGGCCGCGGAGCGCCTGGGCGGCGCCATGCCCATCGGCTACCTGCCCGACATGTTCGGCCACATCGCACAGATGCCCCAGATCCTGGCGCGCGCCGGCATCGAGCACGCGGCCCTGTGGCGGGGCGTCCCCGGCACTGTCGACGGCCACGCCTTCCGCTGGCGGGCCCCCGACGGCTCGGAGGTGCGCACCGAATTCCTCTTCGACGGCTACGACAACGGCCTGGACGTCCTCTTGGTGCCCGACCGGATCGGCAGCGCACTGCAGGAGTACGCGGGGATGACGGCCGAACGATGGGGCGGTGACCCGGTGCTCGCCATGGCCGGCACCGATCACCACGCACCCGATCCGCGCCTGGCGTCCTGGCTACGGCGGGCCGCCGAACAGGGGCGCGCCATCACCGTCGCGACGCTCGACGAGTACATCCGCAAGCACGTGCGGGACGAAGTGAACGCCGTCGTCACCGGCGAACTGCGCAGCCACGTGCGCGGGAACATCCTGCCCGGCGTGCTGTCAGTGCGGCTCGGCCTCAAGCAGCGGATGGCGCTGGCCGAACGCACCGTCGACCACGCCGAGCGTATGAACGCGCTGTACTGCGCGCAGGACGACTCGCCCTTCCTCACACTCGCCTGGCGCAAGATCGTCGAATCGACGGCCCACGACTCGGTGGTGGGCTCCGGCACCGACGAGACCTGTGACCAGGTTGCGGCACGCCTCGCCGAGGCCGCACAGACCGCCCGTGCGGTGCGGGACGCGGCACTCGCCGGGTCCGCCGCCCTGGTGCCCGCGGACGGATACCTGGTCGCCAACACACTGACGTCGGCGCGTACCGCGCTGGTCGAGGTGGACGTCGTGGCACCCGCCGAAGGATCGGTCCTGATCGCACGGTCGGCCGATGGGTCCGTACAGCCCGTGCAACTGGTCTCCGAGGCCCCGACCGTGCTCAGCGACGAACGCATGGACGCCTCGCAGCTGGAGCGGGTGCTGCGCCGCATCCACCGCCGCGAGCTCTTCGGCCGCCTCATCGACCACTACGAACTCACCCCCCACTCACTCGTCTTCCACCTCGCCGAAGTCCCCACCAGCGGCCCCTTCGACCTGATGGTCCTGCGTCGGGACGTCGCCGCAGCAGCCGCAGCGCACCCGGGCGAGTGGCAGGTGCGGACACTGACGGAGGCCCGCGCCAGCGCCTTGGTACCGGTGCACGTTCCGGCCCTCGGCCTGACGAGCTTCCGCGTCGAGGCGGGCGAGGCGTCCGCCGCGGACACGCCGGCCGCCCCCGCCACCGCCACGTCGCGCGCCCTCTCCAACGGACTGGTCGAGGTCGAAGTCGCCGCGGACGGCACCCTGGACGTGACCGGCCCCGACGGGACGGTCCTGTGCGGCGTCGGCCGGCTCGTCGACGGCGGCGACCGGGGCGACAGCTACAACTACGCTCCCCCGGCCCAAGACATGCTCATCTCCGAGCCGACACAGGTCGCCGTCGACCTCCTTGAGAGCGGTCCGCTGCGCGCCCGGCTACGCGTCACGCGCGTCTACGCATGGCCCGCCTCGCTCTCCTCCGACCGTGACGTGCGCAGCGAACAGTCCGTGCCGACGCCGGTGGAGATGCTCGTGGAGGTACGCACCGGGGAACCGTTCGTCCGTGTCTGCACCTCGTTCCTGAACCGGTCCGCCGATCACCGGCTGCGTCTGCATGTGCCGCTACCGGAGTGTGCGGACAGCTCCGCGGCGGCAGGGCAGTTCGCGGTCACCGAGCGCGGTCTCACCGCGGAGGGCGGCTGGGGCGAGTACCCCCTGCCGACCTTCCCCGCCAGTTCCTTCGTGTCGGCGGGCGCGGCCACCGTACTGCTCGACCACTCCAGCGAGTACGAACTGGTGGAGGAAGGATCAGCCCTCGCCATCACCCTGCTGCGCGCCATCGGCTCGATCAGTGTCAACATCCACCCGCTGCGTGACGAACCCGCGGCGAGCGAGATCCCCGCGCCGGGGGCGCAGGAGCTCGGCATGCGCATCGAGCACCGCTTCGCCGTCATCCCCACGGCGGCCGGCTGGCAGGACGCACGTGCCGTCGCCCTCGCCGAGGAGTTCCGCAACGACGTGCTCGTCACCCGCGGCACCGGGCCCGGCGGCCGACAACTGCCACCTGCCGAAGCCGGGATCCGGGTCGATGGTGAGGGCGTCCATGTCTCGTGCGTTCGCCGCATCAACGACGACATCCTCGGCGCGGGCACCGAGATCCGGCTGACCCGCATGCGCGACACCGCGTCCACGGTCCGGCTGACCGGGGCGTTCACCCAGGCCACCACGGTCGACCTGCTCGGCAGAGCCCTCGCGCCGGTACCGGTGCGCGACGGACTCGAACTCTGCCTCGGTCCCTGGGAGATACGCACTCTCGTGGTCAGGTGACCGTCAAGCCCCCACCGAGTGTGCCTGTTGCTAGCAGAAAGTTGTCACTCTTGCCCTCCGAGCACTCCGCCCTCGTTTCGGACATCACACCGGGGCGTGGCGCACTCCGGCCCGCCCGCTCCTGGCTCCACTCCGACGCCCCCTCCCTCTCCCTGAACGGCCCTTGGCGGTTCCGGCTGTCGCATACGGCGTCGGTGACGGAGGACTTCGCCGCAACGGACTACGACGACCACGGCTGGGACGACATGATGGTGCCCTCGCACTGGGTGCTCGAGGGCGACGGCGCCCACGGCCGGCCGATCTACACCAACGTCCAGTTCCCCTTCCCGATCGACCCGCCCTACGTCCCCGACGACAACCCGACCGGCGACTACCGGCGCGTTTTCGAACTGCCCGCGGGCTGGACGGACGCGGAGCGAGTCGTGCTGCGCTTCGACGGCGTCGAGTCACTGTTCCGGGTGTGGGTGAACGGGGTGGAGGCCGGCAGCGCCAGTGGCAGCCGCCTCGCCCACGAGTTCGACGTGACGTCGTCGGTGCGTCCGGGCGGCAACGTCGTCGCCGTCCGGGTGCACCAGTGGTCGGCGGCGAGTTACCTCGAGGACCAAGACCAGTGGTGGCTTCCGGGCATCTTCCGCGACGTCACCCTCCTCGCTCGCCCCGTGGCCGGCATCGGGGACGTCTGGCTGCGAACCGGGTTCGACTCCGGTCGCGGGCGCATCGACCCCGAGGTCGTAGCCGACGCGGCGGCGTTCCCCGTCACCCTGCGCATCCCCGAGCTCGACATCGAGCAGGTATGGGCCACGGCAGCCGACGTCACACCCCTGGACGTCCCCGAGGTCGCACCCTGGTCGGCCGAGCGTCCCCGCCTCTACCAGGCCACCGTGTCCAACGCGGCCGAGACCATCTCCCTGCGCGTGGGCTTCCGCACCGTCGAGATCCGGGGCGACCAGTTCCTGGTCAACGGCCGGCGCGTCGTCTTCCACGGCGTGAACCGCCATGAGACGCACCCCGAGCGCGGCCGTGTCTTCGACGAGGAGCACGCACGCGAGGACCTCGCCCTGATGAAGCGGTTCAACGTCAACGCCATCCGCACCAGCCACTACCCGCCCCACCCGAGGCTGCTCGACCTCGCCGACGAGCTCGGCTTCTGGGTAGTCCTCGAATGCGACCTGGAGACGCACGGATTCGACAAGGTCGGCTGGAAGGGCAATCCCAGCGACGACCCGGCGTGGCGCGAGGCGTATCTCGACCGCATCCGGCGCACCGTGGAGCGGGACAAGAACCACCCGAGCATCGTGATGTGGTCGCTCGGCAACGAGGCGGGCACTGGCAGCAACCTGGCCGCCATGTCCTCCTGGGTCCGCGCCCGCGACGCCGGCCGGCCCGTGCACTACGAGGGCGACCATGCCGGTGAGTACACGGACGTCTACTCCCGCATGTACGCGTCCGTGCCGGAGACCGAGGCGATCGGCACCGGCGGTTCGCGCGTGCCGCTGCTCGACTGCACCCCCGCCCAGGGGGCGCGCCAGCGTACGAAGCCGTTCCTGCTGTGCGAGTACGCCCACGCCATGGGCAACGGCCCTGGCGCTCTCGACCAGTACGAGGCGCTGGTGCGTCAGCACCCCCGGCTGCACGGCGGCTTCGTGTGGGAGTGGCGCGACCACGGCATCCTGGCGAAGGCCGCGGACGGCAGCCTGTTCTATGCCTACGGCGGTGACTTCGGCGAGGTCGTGCACGACAGCAACTTCGTGATGGACGGCATGGTGCTCAGCGACGGCACGCCGACGCCGAGTCTGCACGAGTTCAAGGCGGTCGTGCAGCCCGTCCTGTTCTCCTTCGAAGGAGACAAGGTCGCCGTCACGAACATGCGTCACTCGGCCGACACGTCGGATCTGCGGTTCCGGTGGCGTGTGGAGCACGACGGCAGGCTCGTGGAGTCGGGCGAGTGGGAGGTGCCTGTCATCCCGGCGGGCGTATCGGGGCGGGTGCCACTGCCTCCGGTTACCGTCGCGCCGGACGCCGAGACTTGGCTCACCGTCGAGGCGGTCCTGGCCGAGGCTGCCGCTTGGGCTCCGCAAGGGCACGTGGTGGCGACGGCCCAGCTGGACCGCTCGACTCGCCGTCCCGTCCCCACCGTGCCTACCCGATCGGACTGGGCAGCGGGCAACGGAACTCTGAGCTTGGGTGTAGCGGACTTCGTCGACGGGTCTTTGGTGCGCCTGGCCGGACGTGCCGTGGCAGGTCCACGGCTGGAGCTGTTCCGGGCACCGACCGACAACGACGACAGCGCCTCCGGTGACGTCGAAAACAGCGACGCCTCCGTGCCGGGCGTCTCGAACGCCGAACTGTGGCGGCGTGAGGGACTGCACCGACTGACGACGCGGCGCGTGAGCGTCGAGCATGCCGAGAGCGCCCTGCGCACCATCGACAAGGTCTCGGCTGCGGATTCCTCCCTGTTCGTGATGGTGGAGTCCATCTGGACGCTCGACGGTGGAGCGCTCGAACTGCGCGTGGAGATCGAGCCGTCCAGCGGCTGGCAGACGGTGTGGCCGCGGGTCGGGATCCGCCTCGACCTGCCCGACGGCGCACAGCCCGTCGACGGCGCCGAGTGGTTCGGCCTCGGGCCTTTGGAGTCGTACCCCGACAGCATCCGGGCGGCGCACACGGGCCGCTTCTCCTCCTCCGTCCACGACCTGTCCGTCGACTACGCTCGCCCACAGGAAACGGGACACCGTTCCGGACTGCGCGAGTTGTCGCTGACGAGCGGTGGCATCGAGGTACTGCATCTCCTAGCGCTGCCCGACACCCGGGGACGCCGACCCGGCTTCGTTCTCAGCCGGCACACGCCTCAGGAGATCGCCGCGGCCGACCACCCCCATGAGCTCCCCGGATCCACCGCGACGCATCTGCACATCGACGCGGCCCAGCACGGCCTGGGCTCGCGCGCCTGCGGACCCGATGTCTGGCCGGACTTCGCTCTGCGCCCGGAGGCTTACACGCTCCGGCTGCGGATCGGCGGGCCGAGGTGAAGGCGATCAGGTGACGCATCCGACGACGGCGGTGTCGTCCACAGGCAGGACGTAGCTGTGCATCGCCGTCGTCGCGAGACGTGTCTTCACGCGGCGCGGGCGGGAATGCACGAACACGGCAGCACGGGCGCGGGCTCGCCAGTCGTCCCGGGAGCGGCGCGAAGGCGCGGAGGATACGGCGGCGGGCGCGGACGGGAGGCGGCCCGGCGCGGGCGGGGCGCGGCGCGGCCGTAGGACGGGGG